>CAJXGR010000330.1 GCA_913053665.1 uncultured Spirochaetia bacterium | reverse complement strand
TAGACTTGTATAGCAGCATTTAGCTTGTTTTCTTCAAGCAAAATAAAAGCTCGCCCATTGAGTGCCAACGTATCCACAGGATTGATTGCAATAGCTTTATCTATAAACAGTTTCGCTTCATGCAATCTCTTCATATAGATATGAATTATTCCATATAAAGCATAGTAAATGGAACTATTTTTGGCATATAACCGTTCTTGTTCAATCAGTTCCAGGGCTGTCAGAAAGTCTTTTTTTCTAATCAGCCTAAAGACTTTGGTCTGAAGTTTGTTTTGTTTAATCATTTGTCTAACAGAATTACAAGCTTTTTACAATGATTTTCCCTTTCTCGGCTTCAACCACCTCTACATTGACATCTCTAGCAATAAACTCGCCTCTGCTCACAACGTCATATCGCTTATCATCAATCACCACAATACCAGACGGTCGCAAAGGGGTAGCAGTCCTTCCACTTTTCCCCATAACTTCCTCATGATTATCGACATGGGAAGTTGATAATATTTTCGCTTCTACCAAGGCCACTTTTGAAAAAACGTTTGTTTTCGGTAAGTATTTTGCCATAACAATCACTAAAGCAATGGTAGTTACCAAGGACACAGTCACCCATAATAATGCTGTCTCTAGACTTAATGCCTGACCATCAAAAGATGATTTCATAAATGCCAGTATAAAGCTTAGGACGATTGAGATCAGGCCAGCCACTCCAACAATTCCAAATCCCGGGATCACAAATAACTCAAGGCCAATTAAGATAATTCCCACTATAAAGAGGATTAAGGCTGTCCAGTCGGGATTACTCCCTGATATTTGTCCAATAAAGAAAAGGGAGAGGGCGAGAATACCGATAGTCCCGGGGACACCCCATCCAGCAGACCAGAGTTCCACTACCATCCCCAGCATTCCGAGGGTCATCAGGATGGACATAATGGCAGGATTTGTCAGGATGCTTAAGACCTTATCTGTTGTAGTTGGGTTCAGCACTACAAGTTCATATTCATCAAGGTTAAACTCTTTTCTAATGGCCTTCACATCATTATAAATCCCATCCACCACACCCAGTTTATAGGCTTCATCGGTGGTCAGAGTGAGTAGATCCTTTGAACTAAGATTAAAACCATCTTCTGCCATTGTAAGTTCAATATTGATATCCACCATAGCGGCAAAGATTTTCTTTAAGTTTTGCACGGATTTGCTATCTTTCAGATGCTGATACCTTTTCTCTCCATTACTAATCTCTCTGATAAGTCTTTTTTGTCTTTTTTCTGCCAATCCTTTCACTAAAGCTCGTAAGCCCGATAACATTTTTATACGAACCTTTTCATCTTTGATGGCTGTAGGCTGACCATCCTTTCCCATCATAATGGGATAAGCATCGCCAATTCGCGAGCCTCTCGACATAACAGTATAATCAGCGGATAGTGAAATGATGGCTCCTGCTGAAAAGGCTGAGTCATTAACAAATGTAATTGTTTTATATTTTGCATTTTTAATATACTTTGCAATCTTTATGGCGTCTCCTACTCCTCCACCCGGTGTATCAATCTCAATAATAACGGCTTTAACACTTGGGTCTTTGCTAATCTTTTCAAGATTCTTTTTGATATACGCACTATATGAAGAAGATACTTCCCCAAAATCTTTTATAATCTTAAGATAATACACCCTTCCGTTGGAATAGCTTTTCTCTTGACCATATGAAAAAAAGATCAATGCAAATACGAATAAAAAAATGCTTATAATTAGTTTCAGTTTACTCATTTTCATGCTCCATATATATACTCTACAATCGATTATTTTAGTTAATAGTTTCTAATAATGGATTCAGGTCATGAATCTTATTCATCATTTTTACAAACACCTAAAAGAGAGGCGAATGTCAGGCCAAACTCAGCAACTGTATTAAAAGTCAAAGGGAAAGTAAAATTATGTTCCCTTTTTTTGACATTCTATAAGCCCCCCAACACACAGGCCAAAGACAGGAGAAAGACAGGCCAAGCTCAGGAGAAGCTATTAAGCCACCTTAAGCTAAAACAGCATTATATAGCAAACACAGCCAAGGACTTTGCGAATAATTATTCCCCCCGGAGGGGCAGGCCTTGAGCCTGCCCTGACAATGGGGTTTTATACCAAACGGGGTGTTTATAATAAATATTCTAAGACTCGACTAACCATGACAGCCCCAGGCCTGGGCTATTTAATTCCTCAGATAATTGTTTATCTCGAACAAACAGATGTTCGACCAGTCTTTTAAAAGAAGTAGGTCAGACATTCTTGTCTGACCACATTACATGGAAAATAACGAGAAATAGCCCTGTTTATTTAAGGGATAAAGAATTTTAAAGATTATTCTTCCCACCCCATTATTTTTTCCCAAACACCATGGTCCTTTTAATGCCGGATAGATCAACAATTATTTCTTTCAAATAGAAATCTTTTGACACAAATATATTTTCCACCTCTTTATGCTGCCCTAAACCAATCTCAACCAGCAATTCTCCAGATTGCTTCAGATAAACCATACTTTGGTCAGCCAAACATCTGTAATATAGTAAGCCATCCGCCCCTCCATTTAATGCAGAGAGTGGTTCAAAACATCTAACATCTTTCATTAAACCCGATACATCAGATTTTTTAATGTAAGGAGGGTTGCATAGGATAAAATCAAAAAGATCATAAGGAATGCTTTCGAACATATTGCTTGCAAACAATTTTATCGTACGTATCCCTTGCAATCTTATGTTCTTGGATCCTATCTTTAATGTATTACATTCAATGTCGCCATTGAGAATTGATAGCCCATCATACATAAGTGCCAAACTAAGCCCAATACAACTGCTTCCGCTACACAATTCCAAGACGGACTGTCCATCAATATTTTTATTAACAAAATATTCTGGGATTAATTCGCTTTCATTACGAGGTATTAACGTATTCCTGTTCACATATATGGGGAGAGAATAAAATTCTTTTTCTTCTTTAAGGTAGGCTACAGGTTCATTTTGTGATCGTCTTTCTACAAGTGCCATAAAACATTTCAACTCTTTATAAGTCGCTATTTCGCGATAAAACAATATAAGATTATGTCGATCTACATCAAGGGCAATCGAAAGCAACAATTCTGATTCTAGTCTACTCTCTAATATAACACAATTTCTTAGTAGTTGAGTAGAAATATCCAATGCATCAGAATAGAAGTTATACATCAGATGTGTGTTCTAATAAATGTTTCTTTTCAGATTCTACTAACGCATTAATGAAATCATCCAATTCACCGTTTAAAAATATCTCTAGTTTATTGTAAGCTGTCATATTAATCCGATGATCTGTAATCCTATTCTGCGGGAAATTATACGTTCGTATTCGTTCAGAGCGGTCTCCAGAACCAATTTGTTGTTTCCTGGCTTCAGCCATCTCTTTTTGTTGTTCACTTTGGAGTTTTTCTTGAATTCTAGCCCTTAAAACCCTCATGGCTTTTGCTTTATTCTTGTGTTGTGATTTTTCATCTTGACATTGAACCACAATCCCAGAGGGAATGTGGGTTATTCTTACAGCTGAATCAGTTGTATTGACACTTTGCCCCCCTGGACCACTGGAGCGATAAACATCTATCCGTAAATCACTTGGCTGGATATCAACTTCTGCTTCTTCAGCTTCAGCTAATACGGCAACCGTTACAGCCGATGTATGAATCCGCCCCCCAGACTCAGTCACAGGAATCCTTTGAACTCGATGGCCTCCCATTTCATATTTAAGCCTATCGTAAACTCCATCCCCTTCTATACTGAATATAATTTCCTTATATCCACCAACTTCTGTAAGGCTTGAGCTGAGTACTTCTATCTTCCATTTATACTTTTCAGTGTACTTCAAATACATGCGATATAAATCAGCTGCAAATAGTCCAGCTTCATTCCCTCCTGTACCAGCTCTAATC
>CAJXGR010000329.1 GCA_913053665.1 uncultured Spirochaetia bacterium | reverse complement strand
GAAGAGGACATTATGAAGAATATCGATATGCTGAAGAGGCTGATGACAGAACGGTAAACACAAAAAGATATTTTACACTAGATGCTACTAATTTACCAAAATGGGGAGCTGAAAAAAGAGTCAAACAGCCTGAAGCGACCATAGAAATCAAACCTCAGGATCCCAACACGCCTTATCTGAAGAAGCTTAAGTCCAGTTCTCCCAAATACTATTACTCCGTTTACCTCGCTGAGAGCAAGGAATATGGCAATTCTCCAGCGTATTACCTGGACTGTACCGACTTCTTCTTTAGCAAGAAGCTAAATCGTTTAGCTATTCAAGTCCTCTCGAATATTGCCGAGTTGGAACTTGAGAACGCCTCTCTCCTAAGGGTTTTAGCCCATAAACTGGCTCAAGTGAACCGTTTGGATTTAAGCATTCTTTTATTTGAGGAAGCCTTAAAACTACGGCCTGAAGAGCCTCAATCCTGGCGTGATCTGGCGTTAGTCCTGATGAGACGAGGAGATAGAAAGGAAGGTAAGCATAAAGTCACTTCTGTTACGCCGGGGAAAGAAGCCATAACCCGTCAAAAGGACTATAAACGGTCTATAGAACTCCTCTACCATGTGGTCATGAACCAGTGGGACAGATTTAAAGAGATCGAAGTGATCGCGTTGACCGAACTAAACAGGATAATACCAAGAGCAAAGAAGGCTGGCGTCCAGGGGATTCCTGTGGACCCACGGTTGATCAAGCTCCTGGATATGGATGTACGGATCCTACTCTCCTGGGATGCTGATCTCACTGATATGGACTTATGGATCACGGAACCTTCCGGTGAGAAAGCCTATTACAGCCACCCAAAAACAACCATAGGGGGCCATGTCTCCCGTGACTTTACCAGAGGCTATGGGCCGGAAGAATACCTCCTTAAAAAGGCTATGGGAGGGAATTACAAGATTGAAGTGAACTATTATGGAAGCTCCGCTCCAAAACTCATTGGTGCCGTGACCCTCCAGGTCGATGTTTACACCAACTATGGCCGCCCCAATGAAAAGAAAAAGTCCATTACTTTAAGGCTCACAGGGAAAAAGGAGACGGTGAAAGTGGGAGATATAAAGTTCTGAGAGTCCACGCAATGAATAAAAAGGTGTCTTATCTTGGTTATGGGAGTGACGAGGAACTCATGAGCCATGCGGCAAAGTCCCTGGAAGGCGGGCAGGTTGTACTACTCCCTACAGATACGGTTTACGGTCTGTCTGCTGATTACTATCATGAGGAAGCCAGACAACGGATTGTTGAGATTAAAAAGCGTTCGGCTGATAAAGGGTTTATCGTCCTCGTGGCGGATTTTCCTTCTCTCCTCAATTTTGCAGATCAAGAGATACCAAAGTCTATACTGGATCAGCTTCCTGCTCCCTTGACCCTCATCGTTAAGAATAAAGACCGTAAACGTTACGGTGAAGAGACTTTAGCCGTAAGGATTCCAACAGACACCTGGTTGAGCCAACTATTACATAAGCTTAAGAGCCCTGTCATCTCTACCAGTGCGAATATATCAGGTGAGCCAATGGCTAAATCCCACGATGAACTTACCCATTCCTTTGTCCATAAGGTTGATTTGATTGTACTGAAAAGGGATTATGAGGGGCAAGCCCCTTCTACTATACTCGATATATCCTCTGAACCTTATAAAATACTCCGTCAGGGGGCTTTTCGAGTCTCTGGATTCTTGGGGTAACTGGTGCTTCCAGCTTCCGTAGGGGCGACCCGCCGGGTCGCCCCTACGGAAGCTAAATCAACTCTGAAAGAATGCTATCCAGCACCAGAAGACCCTTACGGGTCGTGGATAACTGATTTTCCTGTTGCTGAAGGAGTTCCATGTCAATATACCTCGAGACCTTCTTCTGGAAGGACTGAAACCAGGTATCATCCACGTAGTCCATTAATGAGTCTATGTCTAAACCTTGTGTCGTTCTTAAGGTGAGCATAATTCGCTCTCTTCGTAGAGTGCTTGAGTCCAGAGCTTCTTGGTGATCTACACCGCTTTCACCACTATCAATGAGCTTATAATATTGTTTGAGGCTGGATACATTGGTATATCGAATCCCATTCATTGTACCACAAGCGGAAGGGCCTAGACCCAGATAGTCCTGCTGCTGCCAATAGATTAGATTATGCCGACATTCAAAGTCGTTTTGGGCAAAGTTAGAGACCTCATACTGAGAGTAACCCTGACTTTCAAGGTAATCCAGGGTAAAGAGATACTCTTCCAAAAGGCTGTCTTCGTCTGGTAGGCTAAGAATACCTTCTTCTATACGGTTTTTAAGGATCTTTGGGCCTAAGGTTAAGCCATAACAGGAGAAATGATTGGGTTTTAGAGAAACAGCCAATTGGAGATCCTCTTTATAATCCTCAGCATTCTGATTGACCAGACCAAAGATAAAGTCCAGGTTAACGTTGCTAAAGCCAGTTTGGCGAATCAAGTGATACTTCTCAACGATCTCACCCTTGTTTGTATTACGTCCTAACTGCTTGAGAATACTGTCACTAAAGGTTTGACAGCCAAGACTGATGCGATTCACCCCCCATTCTTTGTAAGACACAAGCTTATTACGATCCAGGGATTCAGGATTGCATTCAATCGTAAACTCAAAGCCATCTGCAAAGGAGAAAGCATCAAAAAGATGATTCATCAGTGTATCAAACATAGGTGCAGGCAGGAGAGAAGGGGTGCCACCACCCATAAAGATAGTGTTGAATGTGTTCTGAGGGTATCGGACTTTATAATAGTCTATTTCCTTGATCAGAGCCGTTGTAAACCTTTGAAACTGTTCATTCTCATTGTCAAAGAGGGAAGTCTTGATCGAATAAAAGTCGCAGTAGTGGCATCGCTTTGTGCAAAAGGGAATGTGGATATAAAGCCCAGGGATCATTGGTTTAGGTGGATTCCAAAGCGTTTTTCAGGATAGTAGATAAAAAAAGGCCTTCCAACCAGCAAGTCCTCATGAACAAATCCCCATTCTCTGCTGTCAGAGCTGTTATCTCGATTATCACCCATCACAAAGTAATAACTGGCCTTAAAAGTATAGTTTATTCTCCCATCAGGTTGATCAGACAGTTTTGGGAAGAGATTTGAGTAGAAGTGATGATAAATGTCTTCGTAGTCTTCAAGACTCAATGTTTTCAGGAGTTTGTGATTCACTCTAAACTCCACGGATTCTATACCTCCAAGATGCTTGATGAGTCTAAGTTTTAACTGATCTCCTTTTTTGGGGACATATGCAAAGGGAATATCTCTTGAGTTCGATTCAAAGCTGGATATTTGAATGATATATTCCTTACCACTGTTCTGTTCAGTCAAAAGCAGGAGTTCGCCATCACGACTTAGGGTTTTACCCTCTTGATCTTGTTGATAATAGTTTGAGCCACTCAATGAAGGAGGGTTTTTCTTAATGGTATCTTCCTCAAAAGGGGAGTGGTAAGACCGTTTAGGGGTTTTAACATTACGAATCTCTGCCCAGAGACGAGGACTGAGTTGTTTCTTTTGCTTTAATTTAGTTCCATTGACGTATACCTGGTTTTTCACGATTGATAAACTATCCCCGGGAAGCCCAATAGTCCGTTTGACAAATATCTTGGGATTGGATGTCGTGTTAGTAAGGCCTAATTGCTTGAAAGTAATCAGATCAATCAGCTCAATAAGGAATCCAGGGGATTGATAATGGGGATATTGAAAAACGACTATATCCCCCCGTATTGGACTGGAGAGTTTAGGTAACTTCCAATGGGTCAGTGGAATATTGAGGCCATAGGTGTAATTATTGACTAGAAGGTGATCGGGAGGAATAAGATTAGGAAACATGCTCCCAGTAGGGATCTTATAGGCTTCGTAGCCGTAGAACCAGACAAATGAAACAGGAAGTAAATAAGTGAGTATCAGCTTTGGAAGGGAG
>CAJXGR010000328.1 GCA_913053665.1 uncultured Spirochaetia bacterium | reverse complement strand
AGAATGAGACAAAGTCAAGGATTATCTTTTAGTGGACATAAGGGAGTTTATATATACCAAACTGATTTTAATTTGTCCGGTTATAAACCCTGTCACCTGTAGAGACGCATGGCCATGTGTCTCTACAGGTGACAGGTTTTATAACGGGACAATTTAAAATCAGTTTGGTATAGTATAAAAAAGATAGCTAATTTTTATGAAAGATAAAGTGAAATATTTGTATTTGGTCTCTATCCTTATGTTCCTGGGTACTTGTTCGCCATCCAGATCTCAGGTTCAAGTGGATGAGATCAGTGAACAGAACTTTGATAAAGTAAAAATAGCAAAAAAGTCACAAGATCAGGAGGCAGACGATGAAACCTCTGTAGCCCAAAGTAAGGGTGACAGCAACTCTGAAGACGATGGTTTAGAAAACAACGAAGTCAGCAAAGAAAAAGAGAACATAAAAATATCTCAAAGTGAGGCTGTAGAAGATGAAACCGATAATCATCATCAAAAAAAAGCTTCACAAGTGGATGAGGGTAAATCATCAGAAGACCCAGAAAAAGACGACTCAGAGGGTGAAAATCAGGATGACTCCCAGGAAGTTCTTCATGGGACTGGTCATGAAAACAAGGAGGAAGATGAAAATAGTACAGAAGGCGATGATGAGGATGAAAGCGAAGAAGATAATAGTATTGATGAAGACCTAGAGGATACTGAAGCCATCGAGCAGGTTGATAGCTCTGATGAGAACAACAAACTTTCATTGGACGAAAAGATAACCTTGTTCAGGAAAGATATACAAGGAGATCAAGATAGTCATACGTTCAACTTGATTTATAATCCATTGGGTTATTCTCTATCTATCCCGCCTTACTTTGTTAAAAACATGCAGGACAACCATCTATGGTATCTAAAACATAATATGAACTCCCATTATGAGTTTCAATATATTATAGGTGTGAGCCAAAATACGGAAGAACTTATAAAGCTTCTTGACAGGGTCACCAGCAAATACACCAGGCTGGGAAATATTATTTGGAAAACACCTGCTGAGATCGATGATGAGGACCTCCAAAAGGCCAATGCATTAGAGGGGATGGAGTCTAGCTCTATCAAACAAACGTCCAGATATTATAATGTCCTGGCAACCAAAGTATTACGAAATAAAGATAAGACGATGATCAGCTTTATTGTCGGGATACTCTCTTTCAAAAAGGGGATTAAGGATTTTGACAGCCGATTGAAACAGCAGAAGGAGATCTTCATGAAAGTCTTTTATTCGTTTACTTTTTTATGATAGACTAAAAAAAGTGATAAATGGTAGGTTCTGTAGAGATATATGGCCACATGTTTCTACAGGTCACAGGTTTTATAATCAGCCAATTCAAAATCAGACAGTATTTTATGAATTATTTTATTCACAAGGAGATTTTAACGATATGATCAAGAAAAAAACTATGGTTCAACTTTTTACAGTATTAATGATCCTGTTTCTCAGCCTAAACCTTATCCGATGCGGTGAATCCTACACTATTGATGATGGGGACAAGCTGGAGCCGTCAGAAGGGATTCTTTTGATTAATATGAAATACCTTGAAGGTGTCAAAACCTATGAGTCGATCACTTTTATTGTTGAAAGACTGGATAAAAGTTTTTTCTTTCGGATAACTATGGAACGCAATACAAGAAAATGGATTTTGGTACGGCTCAAGGCAGGAAAATACTTCTTTTCCAATATAAAGGCTAAGGCTGACGCTGAGTACAAAGGAGGAGGCGAAACGGGTAACCTGCCTCATTTTGAGGGTCAGTTTAGTGAGAACGTATTTGATGTACGTCCAGGTGTCATCAATTATTTGGGTGATATGATCATTCAGACTAAGCGAGAGCATTTGGGTAAATCCTTTTCCTTGGTCCCTCCAAATGTTCCTTTAAGAGAATACACTTACTTCTTAAATAGTTATATCCCTAAAACAGTGATGCGGCTGAAGAAAGAATATCCGCGACTGGTCAAGAATTATCCAGTTCAAAAAAGAGCCATATTTTTTGGTAGCGATAGCCAAAGGATAAAAGAACAGATCCAGCTTGAAGGTGGACAAGGGGAGTATACAGAAGGTGTGACCGCTGGAGATGAGCGAGGGTATAGGGACTATAGATGGGGAACCAGCCTGGAAAAGGTTATGGAGAATATGAAAGACAAAAAACTAAAGTTTAAATGGATTAAAGAGAAAAATCGTCTCGTGGCCATTGAAAACAATATTAAGACCTATTACTTTTTTTCCAAGAGTCGTGAAATATTGTGGAAAGACAAGCTTTATAGGGTTGTGTTGCTCTATCGCCAAAAAGCCAAACCATTAGTCAAGAAGATAATTGACAATTACGGCACCCCAGAAAAGTACTACTATCCAGGTCTATTGAAGAATAAAAACTTCATTCACAGGGTCTATGGCAAAAAAAAAGGAAAGATTAACAAATGGATATGGGGGGTTCCATCCACCCTTCTGGTTATGGAAGCTAAGAAAAAAATAACCTTACTATCCTATATCAGTAAAGAATATATTCTCTATCTCAAATCCAAAGAAAAGTAACCTATATGCTCTAGTGGCCAAGGCTATTTCATTCTCTAGATAAATGTTTGTTCTAGCAGCATTTTAAGAAAAGTAGGCCAGCGTCTGTCTGACCTCAGTGTTATAGAATAATAAAGAGTTAGATAAAAGATGAAATAGCTCTGCCTAGTGACGCCCGTCAGGTCGCCTCATAATCTTTAGTCACTACAACTCATATCACCAATGGATATGGACTCCAAGATGCTTCATCAGGCGGTCTTTTACTTCATAGGGTTTGATCTTAGGGCGTCCTAAATCCTTGGGGGAACCCTTTTTAATCTTGAAGTGAATAAGCGTTGGCCCCTCATTTGCCTTCTGAGAGGCTAATAGACGATCTAATTCAGTGAGTTGGTCTGAAGAATAAACTTGACGATAACCGCATGCTTTCCCAATTAGGCCAAGAGAAACCCCATTACTGACAGTAGGTTGGCCTCCTGTAGAGTCATGGGCTTCATTATCAAGGACTAAGTGTAAGTAGTTTTTGGGTTTAAAAGCTCCTACCGATGCGGCATTCCCCATACGCATTAAAAAGGCCCCATCCCCGTCCAGCATAAGGATTCGCTTGTCCGGTCTGTTAAGAGCCAGTCCCAGAGCAAAGGATGACGCACTTCCCATGGACCCAACCATGTAGAGATGATTGGATGCGTCCTTCAAGGTATAAAGTTCACGTCCCGTTTTCCCTGTTGTCGCGATCACAATGTCTTCTAACTTTAGATGATCGGTAATCACTTTGAGGGCCTCAGTCCTGGAGCTTCTTTCGTTATAAGGCAGTGAGAAGTTATCTTCAAAACGATAGTCCCGATGTCCAATGGGATCATCCTTTCGCTTTGACTTTAACTCCTGAGGCTCAATAGATCCCTCTCTCATGACTAACGCATAGGGTAAGCTAAACTCAGACATATATTCCCGGATTCTGCTGAAGAGAGGGGCAATCTCTTCAGTGTTTTGGGGGAAATACTCCCAGCGTATTCTCAGGGTATTTAGAAGTTCTTCAGTGATCTGGCCCATGAGTTCGTGCTGAGGCTCATCGGGAGAACCGTCGGGCTGGCCGCGATGGGTGATAATTAGTATGAAAGGGACACGAAAGGTATGAGACAAGGAAGTCAGTGCGTTCACAGCGTTTCCAAAGCCTGAGTTCTGAAACATCACAAGACCCTTTCGTCCGCTTACGTAAGCCCCTGAGACCATGGCTACAGCATCCCCTTCATTGGTGGCATCGTAGTACTGGACGTCCGGATCATCGATCACAGCGTTGATGAAAGGCTTCAGGTAGGAGCAGGGGGTTCCTGAAAAGAAGTCAAAGTGATTTAACTTGCAGGCATTTAGAAACTCACTGGCGTTGATCATGGATTTCTCATCATTTTGTTTTAGT
>CAJXGR010000327.1 GCA_913053665.1 uncultured Spirochaetia bacterium | reverse complement strand
TCTCATCCAAACAATGGTATTAACACTTTGCGCATTGATTTTGAAATGTCTACTTGCGGTATTATTTCACCACTAAAAGCGATTAATTTTATTATATTTTATAAAATGGACGTCAGAATATAATATATGGGAGATATAAAATGCTTAAAACAATGCTTTTAGTGATTTTCACACTAGGTCTTTTCTCAGGCTGTGATAAGAAAAACCCTTCCAGTCAAAAGGCAGAGACGAGTCAATTATATACTATCGTCAGCCAGGAGGTCCATGATTCCGAAAAGTACAGTCAGTACAGAGCTAACATCAAGAAGGAGTTCCAAAAACATGGTGGAAAGCTTATACGGGAGTTTACCACTCTTGGGAAACCTATTGGTGTCATCCCTTACGGAGCAGCAAATAAAGTGCTTTTGATAGGCTGGGACTCACCCAACGGCTTTAAAGACTTTCTGAATGATCCTGAGTATAAAAAGTATAAACATTTAGTCCTTGAGTCCGTAAGGAATCTGAAGATCATGAGTGGTAAAGCGATCCATTTGAATATTGCAAAACCTGGCGAGATCTACGTTCTGAAAATATCTAACTACAAAGCTACGGATGGCAAAGCCCAAAAGATCGCTAATGAGATAAATAACCGTTTAGAAGGTCTTTATGGGCTTTACAAAGAGATAGTTATAAAGCCAAATACAACTAAAGGCATCGAGCGAGCAGATGATGTGGCTCTATTTTACTACAAAAAAGCCGTTTCACAAAAAGAACTCTACAAAAACAAAAAGATTATGAAGGAAATTGGTGATTTTAATAAGACCTATTTGGATAGTTTTGTTTATTTAGTCCTAAAACCTGTCTTGCATTAAATGACTTCAGGATTGTGTTTATCATGGAATATTGACCTAATTTCATGTAGACCAGCCCTGTAGGGATGTATATTTCTACAGGGCTTTGGATGAAATGGGTTTTAAGGCCATGATGACTCTTTCTGTTAAAACGGTCGCGAAATCCTTACTGAGTGGTTGATGACCTATAAGCAGTCGATAATAGATTGGCCCATAAATAAGATCCATGGCCAGGTCGGTGTCCAGGTTTTCATCGAGTTCGCCTGTTTCCTTGCCCCATTCAATGACAGCCCGCGCCGGAGCAAAAAGCTTTGAAAAGAAACGCTCCCGAAACTCTTCGAGTACATGGGCATCAGACTGACCTTCACCAATAATTTCAGCAACAATCCTGCCTGACGGGCCTAACAATAACTTAACAACCCGTTTAACCTGTTCTTTGATGGCCTCTACAGGGGATTTCTTTTTAGGGAATGGTATTTTGGGGGCGGCTGAATCCAGAAAAGCATCCATCACAAGGGAGCATTTCGAGTCCCACCAACGGTATATGGTGGGTCTGCCCACACCCGCTTCTTTTGCAATCCCTTCTATAGTGACATTACGGACAGCTGTTGCTTCCATCAGTCGATTAGTAGCAGATAGTATGGCTTGATGTGCTTCCTCGCTCCTTGGACGCCCTGCTTTTCGTTCATTTTCCATAATCAAAATATAATATAACAGGATGCCATTGTAAAGGATTATCAACCTTCAGATTATAGAATACTCTTGACCTTTTGTTGCTATCATATTATATTACGTTATGTATCATAATATATAACAGGCCATTTGATACTTCTTCATCCTTCAATGCGTTGGTTTCCCTAACTGGAAAGGCTTTACAAAGTACCACTCCAGTTGGCCACAAAGAAGTATTAAATGGCTTTAAGGAGTCTAAATATGAAAGTAGCGATTACGATTTATCCGGATCCAGGATCAGAAGGAGCTCTGGGACGATGCTTTACGGCTATGGCCAATGCCCATGAGTTTCAGCAAAAGGGCGATGAAGTCATTGTCATTTTTGGAGGTACCGGTGTACGCTGGCCTGCAGTCCTCTCCAGTTCTGAACACCCCGCTCATGACTTGTATACAGCGATCAAACCCATTGTTAAGGGCGCCTGTAGCAGTTGTTCTGTTGTCTTTGGTGCCGAGAAGAGTGTACAGGACGCAGGCATTGATCTGATCGGAGGCATTTCTGTGCCAAATGGTGCGGGTAGCGGCCTTCCCAGTATGCGAAAGCTGATTAGCGAGGGCTATACCATACTAAACTACTAGGTGACTTAAGCGGAAACCTGGTTCTTTGTTTCCGCTTATCCTAAACCTATGGTATCATCCAGTTTGAATAACAAAAAAGATGAGGAGTCATCATGAAACAGAAGGATTTATTTAGCCCCATACAAATCGGCCCATACACCCTGGCAAACCGCATTTTCATGCCACCCTTAACCCGTTGTAGGGCAAGTAGCGATCATATCCCGACACCCAGAATGATCCCATACTATGTTCAACGGGTGAACGCCGGGCTGATCATAACCGAATCGACATTTGTATCGCCACAAGGTACAGGGTACCCCAATGCACCGGGTATCTATAACGAAAAACAAGTCCAGGAATGGAAAAACATAACGGATGCCGTTCACAAAGACGGTGGACACATCTTCATGAATCTATGGCATGTGGGTCGTGTGTCTCATCCAGACTATTATGAGGGGAAACTCCCTGTAGCCCCTTCTGCCATTGTATCCACAGATGGTATGGCCTCTACCTATGAGGGAAGAAAACCTTTTGTCACCCCCCGTGCCTTGGAGACATCAGAAATACCAGGTGTCGTCGAGCAATATCGATCAGCAGCAGAAAACGTATTGGCTGCAGGTTTTGATGGTGTGGAGATTCATGGCGCCAACGGCTTCCTACCCGATCAATTCCTTCGTGATGGATCCAATAAAAGAACGGATCAATATGGTGGTTCCGTGGAAAATCGTGTTCGATTCCTTCTCGAATTAACTGAAGCCATAACGAGTGTGATGGGAGGTAATCGTGTAGGGATACGTATTTCCCCTACAGGAACCTATAATAGCATGTCTGACACGGATCCAGAAGCAACCTTCACCTATCTTTGCAAGGCTCTCAATCGATTTGGATTGGCCTATTTGCATGTTATTGAAGCATGGGGAGGGGATATCCGTCGTGGTGCTAAAGTCATGCCTCTTGCCTTGTTGAGAGAAGCTTATAAAGGTATGATCGTCGTAAATGCCGGATATGACAAAGATAGAGGGAATAAAGTCATAGAAGATGGGCTCGCAGACGCTGTGGCTTTTGGACAACTGTTCATCGCTAATCCAGACCTGCCTGCACGCTTTAAAATCAATGCACCTCTTAACGAGCCGGATAAAGAAACCTTTTATAGTGGTGGAGACGTGGGCTATCTTGATTATCCAACGCTTGAAGAAAGCAATCAGAGATTCTAAGGATTCCTACAGAAGGGTGAACAGGACTATTTCATCAAAGTCTAGGGAATTAGATTAATACTACCGCACACTTTTGTCCCATTTCTTTCTGAACCCCACTTTACTTGTGAAAGGAGTCTAAATCTTTATGCCAACCTTTAAGGACATCATCCAACATACTTGAATCCACATAGCTTTTACTATGAACTTTAGCTTTACGTTCAATTTTCTTAATAACCATAGGTCTTATAAATTCTGGTATCTTATTGATACGCTTTTCTGTTTCTTCACTCCAATCAAGCTCCATTACAAGGCTGGATGACCCTTTCAACCAGTTGGTGTATCTTTCTTCAACAACCTCAAGAGTCACTTTAGAATAAGAATATCGTCTTGCCCATTGCTCTATTCGACATCGAGTCATAGTACGCATAAACCCTTCCGGAACTTTCTCCAGTCTTTCCAAAGCTTCTTGATCCCAAGCAAGAAGAGTCATCGACGTTTTAGAAGCTTTATTCCTCTCCTCATCACTCAATTTATTAAACGTTCCAATCTGACAGGCAGGACAATGATCAGGCTTTGTGCCATCTAGAATATAACTGCACATATTACATTCAAAAGAACCAGATTCTACCTCTTTTGATCCCTGAGATGCTTTATCTTCATTAACTTTC
>CAJXGR010000326.1 GCA_913053665.1 uncultured Spirochaetia bacterium | reverse complement strand
CCTGTGGGTAAATACTTAGTAAGTATCGGATCAGCAGACTGCCAGACGCTTGTCCGTGGGTCATAATACCGAGCCCCAAGTATATAACCTGTGTGTCCAACTCCATAAGAATAAGCACACAGGCGTTCGATAAAACCATTCAGTTATGTTTACACTATCGAATTACTTTTGGGGAATTATAATATTCAGTCGCTGACCACTGGGCATCAATATCATATTCCCCTTTGAGGCGGCTGTTTTGTACATCTGAAGGGCTGCGTATTGGGGATTCCTCCGTAGAGCCGCGCCAATCAGATCAATCTTCGCCGCTTCAGCCAATCCTTCCCTCTTCCTAAGCTCAAAACGTTTGGTCGCATTTTTAGTCTGTTCTTCAATCTTTTTTCTTTTTGTGGTCATCTCGGCTTCTACCCGCTCCCTCGCAGCAATCGCCTTGTCTCTGAGCATTCGTTCTTTGGCCCGTTCAGTGTTAACCGCGATGAGGTCTTTCGGAAATCCCAGATTAGAGATGTTAAATTCCTTTATGGTAACCACATTGATCCTAGTGGTCTTAACCTTTTTGCCTTTGACTTTAGAGAGCAAAACCTCCCTGGCTTCCTTCAAGATATCCTGTCGCTTGACGTTGATATCATTGGCGTCATACTGACTGATAGCCTGACGAACGGCTTCACCCAGGGCTGGACGTACATACACTCTCCACAGCTGGTCCGAGGTGATAATCTTTCCACGATCAGGGGTCAGCCTATTAAGTATCTGCTTAATACTATCATCCTGATTATTGGCTGAATAACGAACATAGACATCCACATTAAACTGAACCCCGTCTCTTGTGAGAGAAGGTAATGTTTCTTTTTTGGTTTCATCCTTACAATCCACCATCAGGACATCATCATAAAGCCCTATCCAGTAGGTGCCGGGATTCAGGACAGGCCCGTTAAAGCCGTCTCCTCCAGCGAACAGGATGAGGGCTCCCGTTTTGTCAAACATACGACCTCTGTGGGCTTGGGGTATATCTTGACTGAGACAGCCTTGAGTGATGTACAAAATGCTTAGCATCAGGCTGAGAGATAAAAGTGTTTTCTTATTCATGGTATGCTCCTTGTAAATCTAAATGGTTTAGTGATTAAAAAAAACTACAATGCCTTTCCATTGCGTACACGCATCATTTGATGAAGATAAAAGCTTAAGGCTGGTGTCCGTTCAATGATACGGCTTATATCCTGTTTGTCGATCTGGAGGATAGTACTCTTTTCCTTCGCTTTCACAGTGGCGTTCCTGGTTCTATCGGCCAGACTCCCATGCTCACCAAACATTTCACCGGGGCCAATGGTGTCAATATCCTTTCCATCCTTCCATACAGAAAAAAATCCTGAGAGGATAATATAAAACTCTTTTCCCGTATCGCCCTGGTTGATGACCACTTCTTTCTGATTCACCTCTAAACGCTTTCCCACACGTGCTATTCTCTGATTGACCACATCGGAGAACTCTGTAAAAGGGTAATTAACTTCCAGTTCACTACGACTTTGCCACATTCTCTTGATGTCATCAATGCGGTTCTCCGATTTGATAAAGGAATAAAACAGATTCTCATGCATTTGGCACAGGGTGACAGGGGTTCGAGCCACCACAGACGCACTTCTCTGTTTTACTCTGTTCACCACCGCCATATCTCCAATTAAATCCCCCGTTTCCTCGATGGAGACTTCTCTAAGCTCCTTACCATCATGGTGTAAGACGCTCACATTACCGGAAAGAATAAGGGAGATAGATCCATTGCTTGTGTCACCCTGCTTCATAATCACATCACCTTTATTATACTTGACTATATTCAGTTTACTGAGGAGAGTCGTCTCCCATTCCTCGGATATACCAGGGAAATGATGATTTAATTTTAGCATAGTCTTGATAAGGTAGGCTCGATCATCGGCGTCCTGGATGGAAAATCGCTTTCCATGGGTGGCAAGAGTAAAGGTGGTATCAAACTCAGCAGGAAGCTTTTCCAAATGAAGAAAAACCACACGATCCGACTTGGACTTCAGGGAATCGCGGGGGTCACCATGGAGCAATCCCATGCCTCCATCAGCAAACATAATGTCATGACGATCCTGATACAGATTCAATAGGCGTTCATACTTATCCTGACTCACAGAACCCTCGTCCACCATCTTTTTAATATCAGGAAGGTTCTTATTATCCCCTACAAAGACGATGTCCCGTTCATGTCCCTCACATAACATGCTGAAAGTCGCTCCAATAGTAGGAATCGAGTGAACTGTATAATGGGGAGTGATAGTGATGCCGTAAAAGTCATTGGGCTGGTAGGGTTCTAATTCTATAAAGTCAAAGTAGGAATAGAATTCACTGGTTTCGTGGTGGGTCATGAGGGCTAATTTCCTGCACGCCATCCAGAAGACTTCTTTAGTCCCTAAAAACTTGATCTTGTTGTTGAAGAGGATCAGGGGGAATATATTGCAGTGATCATCATGGATATGACTCAGGAAGATGGATTTGATCTGCTGTTTTGAGATCCCTCTGGCATTTAGGGAATACTCAAGGTAGGGCACACAATCGACGAGCATATGATCTGAATTGTAATTCAGGACAAGTCCAGAGCATGGGTTCTTCGCTGAAAAGCCGGACGCACCCCCCAGTACGTCCACACCAAACTTCTCCGGCCGCATGGGGACGAAATCGGGATTCAGGTTGTAGGGCGGGATCTGCTCATCAGTGAAGTTAATATCAATGGTCTCACCGTTCACTTCATAGACGTTTAAATCCTGATGGGATAAGCTAAATCCCTCCATGTCCAACTTGTCATTCTGAAAGGGCAAGAAATGCACAAAGCCATCTATAGGGATTTCCCTTCCTTCCTTGTCTTTAACGGATAAAGCCCTGGATTCCTTGTAAAGGCCGTCAAAAAACGGACTCGTCCCAATAGCTTGATACTCTTCTTTCGTGGGTCCAAGGAGAGTTAGGCTGAGAAGTTTGCGATTGTTCTCTATATGATCCGGTTGACCGATGATACTGAGTTTTTTCCCTTTGAAAAATTGGCCCTGAACAAATAGAAAGTAGTATAAAGGGAATTCCGTGGCGTTTTGGAGGACACCGTTTTGGTAAACAGTATCGGGGATCACGATGTAATCAGGGAAAGGGATGTTCATCACCATTAAATGCTTGATTATTTCAGGGGGACAGCCGAATAGTATGGAAAAATCCTTTTCCTGATAGACCTTTACACCGGGTATGATATCCACAACGACCATGAATAACCTCCAACACTATGAAGTGAGATAGTTGTATCACTTATCGTGAATTATAAGACATAAATTCACTAATTGCAAGTAAAATATACTTTTAAGAACTCCCGGATCTTTTCTTTGACTATTCCAGAAGATTGTTATAAATTATGTCAGTATTTATAATGCTTACTTTATTGGATGGAAACAATGTTAACGGAAGTCAAGTCTCTAACAAAGTGGTATGGAGGGCACAAGCTATTCTCCGACTTTAACTTCTCCATTCAGCCTGATAACAAGATCGGTCTCATCGGCAATAATGGGGTGGGCAAGACAAGCCTCCTTAACATTCTCTGTAATATCGATTCAGACTATGATGGAACGGTCACTAAAAGCTCCAGATGCCGTATAGGTTATCTGACACAAGGCGTTTCTCTCCCACCCGATCACACGCTCTACGATGAATGTCTTTCTCACTTTTCTGAACTCCTAAAAATAAAAGATCAACTTAAGCATTTAGAACATGAGATTTCAAAGAATCCAGAGAACATGGCTCTACAAGATAAATATGGCCAACTCCTCCATGACTTTGAGGATCAGGGGGGGTATGACATTGAAAACAAGGTAGAAAAGGTCTTAACCGGCTTGGGGTTCACTAAAGATCAATGGAGCCAGGTGATCGCCACCTTGAGTGGCGGGGAACAGCGTCGAGGACTGTTAGCCAAGCTTTTACTAAGTCAGGCGAATC
>CAJXGR010000325.1 GCA_913053665.1 uncultured Spirochaetia bacterium | reverse complement strand
ATAGGTCCCTAATCAAAAAGCTATAACATCCCGTATCGATTCGTTGGACTTAAACCAATAGATGTTTTTTATACCCCTTTACGATCTCTGGAAATTGTTGTAAGGTGTCGGGAATGGCGTCCACATCAAAGATATCCGCCTGGCTTCTCAAGTTATCCGCCCAATTTTCCATACTCTCAAGCTTATACTCACCGGCTAATTTCTTGATCCGATCGGCAAAGTCTTCTATTTCATCAAATATAAGTTTATCTGATAGTCTTACCCACACGTCTGTAAGCTCACTATCCAATATCCTGACCACTTCAGGAAGCTTTTTCAGAGATTCCCCATCGAGAGTTCCCTTTTTCCCATCAGCCTTTTGAGATGTTTCCTCAGTGAGATTATCTCGATTGGATGTATGACTAATAAATCGGGCTAGCTCACACAAGAGTTTTCCTTTACTCACCGGCTTTCTGATGTATCCTTCACATGTGTTCTTGATCTCCATCTCGGTTTCCTTCATAGCCGATGCCGTAAAAGCAATGATAGGGATGGTTTTAAGATCTTCATCTGCTTTAAGGATGGTTGAGGCTTCGTATCCATCCATACTGGGCATTTTCATATCCATAAGAATAAGATCAGGTCTGTGTTTTCTCGCCAATTCAATGGCCTCATAACCATTTTTCCCTTCAATGATTGTAAAAGGAAAAGCCTCTAAATAAGCTTTCATCAAGTCACGATTCACCGTTATATCATCCACCAGAAGGATTGTGGCGTTCTCAAACTTTACAGAAGCGACACACAGATCAGGCCGACTTTGCTTATCCGATTCAGTAATGGATGCAACGTTTACATTCTTTATAATAACTTCAAAAACAGCCCCTTTTCCAGACTCTCCAGCCACATGGATCTCCCCTCCCATCATCTCCACTAATCGCTTGGTGATGGTCAGCCCCAGGCCGGTTCCTCCATAATGAGCATGGCTTTGGTCTGTCTGTTGCTCAAAAGCCTTGAATATGAGTTCCCTTTGCTCCTCCGGAATACCTTTTCCTGTATCTTCTATTGAAAACAACAAGTCCAGTTTACTATGATCTTTTTCAGGATAATGTTCCGAAACAGTGAGTTTTATAAATCCAGTCTCAGTAAACTTCACGGCATTACTGATGATATTGAGAAGCACCTGACGGATACGAGTCTCGTCAAGGATTAAGGCTTTCGGTAGATCAGGGTCTATGTTAATGATGAAGTCTAAACCCTTTTCAGCAATCTTTTGAGAGAAGACTTGCTCCATGTCCTTAAAGATAGAGTGGGGGTTGACAGCTGAGTACTCAAGTTTTAGCTTTCCAGCCTCCACTTTAGAGAGGTCCAGAATGTCGTTAATCAGCCTGAGTAAGGTTTTACCGCTTGAGGCAATAGAAGATATGTATTGGATTAGATGTTCGTCTTTCACTAAACCCTTTAAAATCTCGGTGAATCCCAAGATGGAGTTCATGGGGGTTCGTATTTCGTGGCTCATATTGGAGAGAAACTCACTCTTTGCTCTGTTGGCTGATTCTGCCGCCTTTTTTGCTATAATGAGGGCTTCTTCTGCCTTCTTACGCGCTGTTATGTCGGTTATTACGGATGTAGACCCTAAATACTCTCCCTTTGAATCAAAGGAGTAGTTTGGCGATATCTGTAAACAGGCTTCGGATCCATCCTTTCGATATATATCAAGATCAAATTGGTAATTGGATAAATCCTGACCTTGTTTTAGTTGATCAAAACGTTCTTTAGACTCCTGAAAGGAAGATTCCGTGACCCAGGCACCTGGGTCACGGCCTATCATTTCATCCACTGAATAGCCGGTTATTTCACTCATTTTCCTGTTTGCAAAGGTAATGATACCTTCTGAATTGGAGGTTGTCAATCCTTGATTCATCTGTTCAACCAGCTGGCGATACTTCTTTTCCTGCTCTTCCAGCTTCATTTGAGCCACTTTGTGTCGTGTGATATCGGTCACCACAGACGTGGTTCCTTTAAATCGGCCTTCAGTGTCCAGGAGGATATTCGTTGATATTTGTGTGTATATCTTAAGCCCATCTCTACTTATAAGTTTATTTTCAATGACAGGACTGGCTGAAAAATCCCCATTTTTAAGTCTCTCGAAATGCTCCATAAACGCTTTCTTGTTACAAATCAAGCCGTCAAAGTCTTTTTTCAGATGACCCAATAACTCTTCCTCGCTATACCCCGTCATTTCACATAATTTACGGTTCACAAAGGTAAATGTACCCTCGGCATCAGTTGTGAGCAATCCTTCGTTCATTGTTGCTACCAGGTGATGGTATTTTTCCTTTTCAGTCTTTAAGTCCTCAAGGGTCTTTTCAAGCTCCTTCGTTTTGATGACCTTTTCCGTCACGTCTTCAAAGAGACCGATTCCACCATGGACTTCACCCCCTACAAGCAATTGAGAACCTCTGAAATTAATATATCCGTCTCCACAGGGAACTTCATTCAATTCTCCGTATGGGACATTGTTCTTTAGGGCATCATAGGCCATTTCTGAAATCCCGGCTTCCTTGAGCATAGGGTCATCCAGGACATTGAGATTCTTGGCGAATTCTCCTTCAGGAATCTTGAATAGATAATTAAAAGCGGCATTATGATCGATGACCATTCCATCCGTATCTAATATGGAAACGGCCGTCGGGATATTACGAAAGATTGCTTCAAAGTGAGCCTTCATTTCTTCAAGTTCTTGACGTTGTTTCACTTTTTCAGTCACATCTTCAATGGTGCAAATCGCACCTGTCATTTTCCCACCCACAATAAGCTGGGCAACAGAAAAGTTGACGATCTTATTTACACCAGTGACAGCAGAACGTAACGGCTCCTCTTCAACAACACCATATTCAGTCCTGGCTTTTAGCACGTCTTCGATCAACTTTCCTTTACGGGGACTGCTAAGAGATGGGTGGTCTAAAACACTTACTCCAACAGCTGTTTTCCCCTCTGGGTATTCAAACAGCCTATTGACAGCAGAATTATGGTTTATAATGATACCATTCATATCTAAAATAGCCATGGCCATAGGGGCGTTCTGAAAGATGCTTTCAAAATAGCTCAGTGTATTGATGGACTCAACAGCCTTTTCAGGGTCCATACGCTCCATGAAGTTCATGGACACGAAACGATCTCTTACGATAGCGTTTTCATCGAGTATATAAGTGGCTGGTACAGGAAGATACCAACTGGCATTTCCATTTTCCTTTTTGAGATCAACCTTTAGGTGATCCATATAAAAACCTTGCAGTTCTGAGTCCAGGGTAAACTGAAGTTTATAATCTTTTATGACCTTTTGATCTGGATCACTCAGAAGTTCATAGTCCAGATCATGTTTTTCTTTGAGTGACAGAGCCCGTTCAGACATTTGAGGGGAAATAGCGATAACGGTTGTCCCTGACAGTTTAATTTTATCCATAACTTCCTGAAAGGCCTGTAGCTCTTGAATACAAAAAGGACACCAGTCACCTCGATAAAAAGAAAGGATCACAGGGCCTTTGGAGAGGTAGTCCTCTAGGCAAACCTTCTTTCCGTCAGCGTTAGAGAGGCAAAAATTGGGGGCCTTATCACCAATCTCTAGTCCAAAGGGACCATCCAGCTTTTCCATGTGACTGCTGGTTTCTGTTATTTTTTCCAACAAATCCCGCGGCATCTGACTAGTCACCAATTGAGTAAAACGATCGTTAAGATTCATCATGATCTCCCTGGAGATATCTTCAGTTTGATAGAGTATTTTCTATATCCTAACACCCATCGATTACTAATCTTTATTTTTTTAGATCATTTAACTTGTAATTTCTCCCTAGAGTGATATACTTTAATGTCACTATCTAGAGGTCTAGAAACAAAAAATCTCTCAAAGCTCGATGGAGAGGAAAATGAGGTAGTGATAAACTAGTTACTGACGGATTTATCTAACTACCTGTAGAGACGCGATTAATCGCGTCTCTACAGGTAGTTATCACTAAGA
>CAJXGR010000324.1 GCA_913053665.1 uncultured Spirochaetia bacterium | reverse complement strand
TCGACTCCATGATGAAATCCTGGCTTGCCTTTATAGATACGATTGCCAAAAGGCGAGGTCACGTAGGGAAGGTAGTCTTCACTCACTTCAATGGGACATGCTTTAATTAATTCACTGGGTTTCACTAGTCCTCCTTGTTCTTTGATTTAACGGTGTTTAAAGCCCCTTAATTGGCATCAAACATCTATTCTCCTATAATTCCTTAATAATCCCAAATATCTTGTTTGGACACCTTGTATGTCTTTATTCCGTTCTCTTCATCCAATTCCAAGACCCAATGCACTTTATGTCTATTGGGGTATGTGAGGGGGCAATCCTCTGAGTAATTCAGTCTTAAGCCCTTGATTTTCCTGTCCTTATGGTAGGCTAATCTGTTGATGAAGTAGATATAAAATTGAAGGATAGCGTCCAGACCATCCTTATGGGCCCATGTACTGCGTATTTCATTTGCCAGGTCATTGATAAATAAGTCTTCTAAATAGTCCATGGCTAACTGATAGTTCGCCCTCACAAGGGTTTTATTGGATTCACCCTGACAGAGTTGACTCCCTTCAATCTGTGTTTCCATACTGAGTCTCCTTCAAAAAAAAACCCCGCGCTATGTAAGCAACGAGGTTTTAAGGATTATTTACTTATATCACTAGGCAACAGTCCAGGTACGAGTGGCCCTGTCTACATAGTTACTACTTGTCCCAGTCGCAAGAGTAATGGTTACGAATCGGGTTACATTACTGTTTGAAGCGGCAAAGATTCTTAGAAAGTAGTCCAAAAACGTGGCTCGTCCGTCAATATCCTTGACAAACTGTTTATTAGTGAGCCAATCGCCTTTTTCAGCGACACTCATGGCAGTCCAGCTTATTTCTAAAAGGGCTTTGGCATCATCTAAATTGCCTTTGGACGTAATAAAGACTGACTTAAAGCTTATTTTTTGCGCCATCTAAGGCCTCCTTGTGTCTTAAGAGTCATCACTATACTCTTAATTGTTATTATAAAGTTGTATGCAGAAAGGGTTCATAGGGTTCCTTTGAAATCCTGATACACTCAACGGTTTCAGTAGAGTCCATTTATGGAGTAAATTATGAAAGCAAATCAAAAGCATCTATAACTCTACTTTATGCTTCCCTTGAACCCTTTCTATCAACTTTGTTCAGATTAAAACTTAATCTGTCCTTACTGATCCTTAAGACCAGTTACGGCTGTCTCGGTCAACATAACTTAAACTTGTACCAGCCGATATGTCAAGTGGAGCTACAAAGACTCCCAATGTGGCGACATATTTGGTGGTATAGAAAGAACGGAAGACCTGAATGGCTGTTACTTCCCGTCCTAACTGTGTCTCAAGAACAGCGGCCTGATCGATCCATGTCTGAAAAGCAAGGGCATCCAGTTTAAGCTCATTATACTTCTGAGTTACAATCTGAAATGCAAGAACCAGATTCGACTGGACAATAGATAATGTCAGGGTTTTTCGAGTGAGGGGTCTTGCATAGGTAAAGCTTGCGATAATACTATCATCAACCATTTCTTTTTGTTTCGCAAAAAACACAAGACGGCTGGCTTTACCTGAGAGCTTGTCAAACGTTGGATTTAATTGGACTTTCATTTTACCTCCTTAAAGAATTATTGTGAGCCTCTGATATTTGATAGAGAGACTCGGGGCTTCATGAACGATGGGTTCCGTATCTTCCTGTTCCAAAGGTTTGAATACCATAACCCAATCGTTGGTCGAAGCCCAACCATATCCTCATAAAGCGATCCTTGTAGTGAAGGGCCTGACAGGTGGTTATGCCACCGTATCGCCCTGTTCCAAAACTACACGTACCAAAACCTCCACGACCGGTCAATGTTTTCGGCTCGACATCTTTACCCAACTCGCTTTGATACTTGCTTAAGAAAAAAGCATTAAAAAGCTGTACGACAGTGACTGTCCTACCCAGTTTTCTCTCTAAATCTTTGGCTTCCTCTAACCAGCTCTGATACTCGATTGGATAGTTAGTTTTCAGATATTGGTATTCGGATCTTACTAGGGAGAATGCTTTTTGCTGATTTCGCTGTTGGATAGAGAATTGACTCAAGTGATAGGGAGTGTAGGAAGCTACATAATCGATCTTGTTGATTCGATAGTAGCGGGTATCTCTGACTGTCCCACTCAGATGAGCGAATAGGGATGGCAATATAATTTTGGCCACTCAGCGTTCCTTTATGAGAATATTGAATCAACTTAACAAGCTGACACGCTCCCTATTATTGGCGACTGGCTATTGAAATCTTCACACCCTTACAAAAAAAAGTTGGGATAATCATTATAACACCTGTGTTTACATACAGTTAAGGCAGTCATATTTTAGATGATTTCATTCATTATGGGAAAATGATGTGAGGATTCTCTATAAAAACCAGGTCGTGACAGACTAATCGGCGATGGGTTTCAGCTTGGTGGAGGGGTAGAACAGACATTCTGTCTGTTCACTACTCAATTGAGATAAGCAATGATCAAGAGGATGAAATTACCTTGATAATTTTCCTGGACCTCTTGACAAGCTAGCTGTCAACCATTATTTTCTTTATCAGGTATTATCAATGATTTTTCGGTCTTTTAAAGACATTTATTTTTAAGTTTTGGAATAGGTTATGCCCATGAATAAAGCTGAAGATTTTCTAATTCATATTGTAGAAGATGATGAACAATCCAGAAAGTTCCTTGCAACTCTATTATCCAAAAGCCATTTCAAGATCATCCAATCTGAAACGGGTGCAAAAGCTCTTGAAGAACTAGGGGATACTACTATCACACCCAATCTTTTTCTAATTGACATCATGATGCCCAATATGAACGGCTTTGAGTTGATTAAAAAACTTAGATCTATGGATAGGTTTGCTGAAACTCCCATCATTGTCACCACAGCCCTTGATGACGCAAAGCATATTAAAGAGGCCATCTCATCAGGTTCTAATGCTTATGTTGTTAAACCTATTAATATAGGTCGGTTAACGAGCAAAATCAATGAGTTCTTGGGGACGGATATTTGATCTATTTCCCTAAAAACAACCTCTTAATCCCCCATTCCATCGATAGAAGCAAAGCTATTACGATTAAGTAATAAATCCTGTAATCCTGTTTTTTTAAACTGGTCTCATGAATGACCTTATCGACTTCTTGTTTGAGATTAGAAAAAGCCCCTTCGAGTTGTTTGATATTCAGCACTTTACCGCCTGTTTTATTGGCAATGTCTTCCGCAATCTCTTTTCTGGTCTTGTTATCCAACTGGAACGACTCCTTATCACTAGGATAATTCACATAATACCTGGCGATCACGTCCTCTGAACCGCCCTTTGTGCTGATTATAACCTGATTTTCCCCAAGATACCGGCTTGGAAATTGGGCCATCAACCTGTCTTTCTGATCTATAAGTTGAATCTTATCTTCTAGCCACTTATTTTCCTTTTTCACCCGGATAAAAACATTACTTTGTTTCGTATAATCCTTTTTAGGAAAGTATATCGTCACCTTCTCACCGTAGGTATAGACCTTCTGATCGTTTAAAAAGCTCACCCGATCTTTGATCTTTTCCCTCTCATTGACTTTCAAGAGATCCTCCCAAAACTGGTCATAGTAATTTCCAGGATTCAGGAATTGGAAGTTCTTGTGCATGTTATAAAAATCCAACTTCCAGACTGGATCAGCAAGCACGGCGATGATAGTCCCCCGATTCTTTTTCTGATAGATGATGGCATTCCTCTTGTTGATGGTTGCAAGGACAAGACTCTTGTTTTTTGGTGTCACACGCCCTCTAAGAGGTGAAAAGACGGAAAGTTCCTTCTCCCAGGTAGATTGGTACTCCGACTCACGAAAATTAAGAAAACTAAACTTTCCGCCATATTGGGTGATGTGGAGTGTATGTCCGCTTTGAAGTCTTGCGATTTCCTTTGATTCTTTGTAGGAGAATGGAAGAACTTTACCAGGAGGACTAACCGTTAATGACTTCAATCTGGAACTTCCTTTTAGAAAGACAATTAAC
>CAJXGR010000323.1 GCA_913053665.1 uncultured Spirochaetia bacterium | reverse complement strand
CAGCTTGGGGACCAGGTTCTTATGCTTTTTATTGAGATACATGAACATTGGCTTGACGCTGAGTGGTGGCTTAATGATCTGTATATCCTTATAACCCTGATCCTTAATACGCTTAAATCCCTCTATATCTGTATATAGGATTATATCTGCTCTCTCTGAGTTTAGAAGTTCAAATAAAGCCTTTGGAGTTCTAACTTTAATGATGTGTGGGAACCCCGTTGTATTCTTTTCGTATATCTTCCAGCCTGTAATGATTCCAATATGATAGGGCTTTAATGATTGCCAGCTTTTAATTTGAAGGGCGTCAAGTTTGCTGAAGGCAACAAAATTGTAATCCATGTTTTTTTCCATCACCTGGATGAGATCAGGATATTGTTTGTTCAGTCCTCCTATACGATTCATATCTCCATCAATGATTCCTTGATTGGCATTCGTGATGGCTCGCTCAGCAGGGAGTTGATCGATAACAACCTTCTTGCCCACTCTTTTAAAAGCCTCTATGACAATCTGATCCATGATCCCTGTATTACTGGAATTAGATAATGGGGAGACGAGAGCAGTAGAGAGAATGAGGTATTTTCTATGGGCTGGAGCTTGTATGGAAGGCGTTGACGATTTAGTATTTTTCTTATTGTTATTTGTATTATCTGTCTCACAGTGGATGACTAATAGACCAAGACAGATCGATACGATTAAAGCCTTTTGTGACAGTATATTAAAAAGATACATTGATAACCCCTAAAATTAAACAACCATCTGTCGTAAAGTAGTCAATTAAAGCTTTTTATGAGGCAAATCCAGGGATCATAGACCTGGAGTATTTATTATAACAATTCAAAACCATCTATTTTGCCTGACAAGTTGAGAATGAAGCAAAATAAACTGCAAATGTTTAAGTATAAAAATTAATATATTCATTCGCCTGAGTCAAGCCTTTATTCAATAGTCTCCCCAAGAGCCATTGGTAGAGGGGATTTATAAGTGTTTCGACAACTTGTTGCTTACTCTATCCTGACTTAGAATACTTGAATCCGGCAATAGCTTTCTAAACCAATTAATTTCCTTACCTCCTTTGGATTTAACTGATTCATCCGAATATCCAACTCTTGAAGTCTTTTAAGTTTAGTGAGCTCTTCCGGGAGTTCAAAAAGTCGATTGCTCTTTAAATTGAGGGACTGAAGATGGATTAAGTCACCTATTTCCGCCGGAAGGTCGAATAAGTGGTTGTTTTCCAGATCCAGGGCCATTAAAGATCTCCATTGAGCGATCCCTTTGGGCAAAGTAGCAAGTTGATTGCCCTCTAAATCAAGACTTTCCAGACTTTCAAGTTGTGTGATGGTCTCTGGCAAATGGGTAAGCTTATTTTTATTGAGATTGATGATGATCAGGTTACTTAGAAGTCCTATGGTGTCTGGGAGGTTGGTCAGTTGGTTGTTATTGAGATAGATTTCCTTCAATTGACCGAGTTGCCCAAACTCTTGGGGTAATTCTTGTATCTGATTCTGCTCTGAATAAAGGATTCGTAACTGACTGAGTTGTCCAAAGCTTTTGGGCAAATGGCTTAACCGATTGTAATCCAGGTAAATGACCTGAAGACTCTTGAGGCCACCGATTTCAGGGAGAAGTTCCGTTAAATGGTTTAAGGTGAGATCGATACGGATTAAGTCCTCCAGACCCCCAAACTCTGGAGGCAGTGTCTCCAACTGATTTTCGCTTAGGTCAATGGACTTTAGCTTCTTGAGTTTGACGATTTCGGAGGGGAGATGGGTAAGTCGGTTGTGATCCAGTCTAAGATACTCTAAATTAGAGAGTTCCATGATCTCAAGGGGGACCTTCTCAAGATCATTATCGTTTAAGTCCAAAGACTGGAGATATTTAAGTTTATCAAATCCCTGTGGGAACGAAGTGATACGGTTTCTTTCAAGAGACAGCTTTTGCAACCGGTCTAATTGGAAGATGGATTCCGGGAATTCCTCCAGATTCTGGCCACCTATACTGAGTTTATAGACCTTCTCAGGACTCGCAAGGGCTTCCTGAAGGCTTGTGTATGTTTGTTCTTTTCTAAGGGCTTTTCTATCCAGCATAACTTGACCACTCTACAGATTACTGCTTTTCCTGTTTTTTTGTTCATCCGTGGTTGAACAACACTTATTTATAAACACCTATAGGAAACGAATTATAATGGATATTCTCCAACGATCTCCCAGACGTCCTCTTTGTCCTTCATGATCAGATTTATCTGGCTGGCAAAGAAATCATGTCTTATGGGTCTTTCTGTCACCTCTCCATAGATGGTTTCTGCTTCTTCAACATCGTTGACTCGGCAAAATGGGATATGAGGACACCAGTCTCCCTGGCCTAACTCTTCAAATATCGATAATTTAGATAATTGCTGCTTAAGAGCCGTGAAGTGCTTGCTCTCTTCCATTGAAAAAAAGAGGGAGGATGATTCGTTCAAACCGTATTCAACAGCATTAAAGTAAACTTTAAAACGCTTAAAGCCCTGTAATATAGGGGAGAGTTGTTCTTTGAGTATCTTTAGATTCATAAAGGTCTGAACCGACGGAATCAGTTCAACAGACGCCTCACAAAGCTTAAGTAAGGGCCTATCATACTGAAAGCGGTACTGATTCACGATCTTCTGACCCTTTAGATCTAGTGGGATAACAACTTTCACTTTCATGGGACTCTTCATTTGAAACAGGGTATAAACTTTGGGTTGGATGATATTTAGCTTTAACATATCCTCTCCATACAGGTATAAATTATATATATTGATCACAATGGCTGTCTCTGAAAGGATAAGCGTTGGAGATTCCTAAGCTTCTGTCTTTTCTGTTTGCCTTGCGAAAAACGTCTCAATTTCCTGAATCACGTCTATAGACTGGGTCATGGTATTAATCCGTGTTCTGAACAGACTTCCTTCACTGAGTCCTTTCGTATACCATGAGAGATGTTTTCTCATTTCCCTGACAGCTTTTTCCTTGCCGTAAAACTCTATGGATAAACGATAGTGTTTAAGGATCACCCGTTTCATCTCGTCCATAGTTGGCTGGTAGGACGGATCGTCCAGGGTCTTGAAGATCCAGGGATTCCCCATGGCCCCACGTCCAATCATCACGGCATTGCAGGAGGTTTCACTCATCATTCTATGATAGTCCTCGATAGATACAACATCTCCGTTTCCTATAACGGGTATTTTGACGTTCTCTTTAACCTTTTTAATCAAATCCCAATGGGCCTGACCCTTAAAGGCTTCTTTTTGGGTTCTCGGATGGAGGATAACGGCGTCCACACCGCAATCCTCAAGGATTTGGGCGACTTCCACGGCGTTCACCTCATCCTTCCAGCCGGCTCTGATCTTAACGGTGAAGGGTACTTTGATTCGTTTACGAACGGCTGAACTTATCTTTCTGAGGAGTGGAAGGTCGCCTAACAGGGCTGATCCTGACTTTGTCTTCGTCACTTTCTTTACGGGACAGCCCATATTAATGTCAACGATGTCAGCTCCTTTGCCCTCAACGATTTCAGCCGCCTCAGCCATGACATCAGGTTCTGAACCAAAGATCTGGAAGCCAATGATCTTCCCATCATCATACTCTTCCTTTCCTTTATATAAATAACTAATGGTCTTATCTCCGCCACGAACCAGCCCTTCGGAGCTAACCATCTCACTATAAGCCAACTGACAACCGTAATCCCGGCAGATCGTTCTGAAAGGATAGTCTGAGACGCCTGCCATGGGGGCTAAAGCCATCGTATTGCTAAGGGTTAAAGAGCCAATTTTCAACGGATACCTCAATTTGGTATTTATTAGGTCATCTATAAACACTCAAAGATAACAATTTTCTACCTTTTTCTTAACTCATTCTTTAGAAATCTCTTATCTTTTCACAAAACGATCCTCTAAAACATTAGGTAACGTGAGTTCGGGATAAGTTAAAATGGCTAACTCTCTGCCGGACAAGGAAGTTTGACCTACAGGCTTTTTCAGAGAGAGTCCATTTACCTGTAGGTCGAGCTTCCTAGCTCGACAGAT
>CAJXGR010000322.1 GCA_913053665.1 uncultured Spirochaetia bacterium | reverse complement strand
GTGCCGTAGGGGCGACCCGCCGGGTCGCCCCTACGGGGTTAGTGATCTCTATTATAAGCGACCTTCAGATAAGTGGTGGAGAGGTCGATAATGGTTTCCCCCCGATCCATCTGGAACTTAATGGTTTTGTAGGCATACCCAGCCTTCAGGATTTGTATCTTGTTATATTTCCTGGGCTTTTTATGGTGGAAGATGATAAAGTAAAAGTGACCATCACTAAAGTAGCACCAGTTTCTCTGATTTGCCTTATCATAGATCTCTACAATGATCTCATTATAGATTTTATACTTGTTATCTTGAGTTTTAACCTTTCCAAGAATCAGATGTTTGGTGTTCAATAGGGTGAGAAGGTCAAAAGTACGCGCAAAACGTATCTCCCTGGGGACTTTGTGGAGAATCTCTTCACCTTTTTGATTATACCAGTCGGTTTTCAGTGTTACCACCTGACGTTTTTCATTCTTTAAAACCATTCTTACTGTGTTCAGTCGGACTTTATCATGGGCTGAGAAGTTTTTAAAGGAGGCTAAAATCACGTTTTCAGCCTTTTGGAACTCAACAGAATGCAAAAGGTTCACTATTCGGGACTCTTCTTTTTCTGTAACCTTGTCTCTAAGCTGATATTGCCTAGATTTGGTGTACTGAATGAGGAGTAGGAGGTCGTATAATCTTGCCCGCTGGTCTGATGCCAAACCATCCCTTAATACGTAATTATGCCATTTTTCATCTTTTATATAGCAGGACAAAACAAACTCTTTAACTTTCGCACCGGATATTTTGCTCAAGATATCACTTTCAAAAGCAACTAACTTGATATATCGGGGTAAGTATGGAATATAAGCTTTTTTAATAAACTTCTTTTCTTTAGGGTTTTTGAGTTTAGCTAAAACCTTGTTGTAATCGTATCCTCCTAACTTTAAGGGTAAGGAGGGCTTTATATTCAAGGATGGAAGGTACTTGAAAGAATAAGTGATATAGCTTTGCACGTTGGGCAGGGTTCCTTCCATGCCCACAACCAGGCCTTTCCCATTCAGGACAAGGCTTTTTTCGGTGATCCCTTCTGGCATGCTGAGTGTTTGGAGAAGTTTCTTTTTAATAGAGTTGTAATATTCAACTTGAAAGACCTTTGGAACGATTTGCCTTAGCTTTCCTTTCCTGCTGTAGACGAAACGTGTTGATTTTATCAGTTTGTTGTTGTTATCATATAACTGAGTCTCTATAAGTTGATTAGAAGAATTATATCGATAGGTTATATGGGATTTAATATGGCCTTTTGAGTGATATTCCTTTCGGCTGATTTTACTATTCGGTCCAAACTGGTAGAGTGTTTGATTGAGTATTTTGCCTTTTGTATCTTTGGTCACTTCTTTCGTGATGCGATTTTCTTTATCATAGTGGAAGTAAGTGCTGCTAATAGGAAAGTATTTAAAGTCTATATTCACCCGATAGTGATTCACCTCTTTGACATGGCCTTTCTTGTTGTAGTGGTAGATATGAGAGATATCTGACTTCGTTCCTTTTTTCCCACCCAGTTCTCTGATTTTGCCGTCGTCGTTATAGACCACATAATAAGTAGCTTTTGGAGTATTGAACTCGATAACCAAGTCGTCACGGATCTTGGCTTTGTAGATGTTATGATTGCCTAAACGGAAAAGGTAATGGCCTAAAGCTCTCTGAAATCTTTCCTCTGCAACGATTTGACCGGTTGTCTTCACGTATATCCGATTGTAATAATGGAACTTGTCGCGGCCAAAGACGGTGGCACTGAGTAACACAAGTATTAATATAGATAGATACCATACTTTTTGCATTGATCATTCTCCTTAAAAAGACGTTGGACAGGATCTTGTTCTAAGCCATCCACCCGCCTGAAAGTTAATGGCCTATTGCAAACAATACGATATAATATATAACTGAATTGTCAATTCGGCAAAGGATAAAGGAAAAAAAGTGATAAAATCAAGAAAAAAATGGAATAACAAAACAATAAATGACTTGATTATTTAACCAACAGAAGTTATCATTCTTCTGATTGCAAGGAGTGACCTTATGACTGTTAAAGAAAGTGCTGAAAAGATACTAAAGATCCTTTATGACTACTACACTGGGCAAAACCCAAACCAGGGCTTATCGGCAGAAGAGATTTTCAGCCGATTAACGAGTCAAATCCATGATAGGGAAGTCGATGGGGGTTTATGCTATTTAACTGATAAGCAATGGGTCAATAAATCTCTGGATCCCAAGACTACTTTTGATACTTACAGACTCACTCCTGACGGTATTGATCATTATGAATCATCGGCTGATCAAAGACTTCAGGATGGCCTGTCACCTGTTATATATGTTCACAGGGATTTAATTATTCATGGAGATTTGAAAGGAAGTTTAAAAGGAAGGGTTGTTAATCGTCAAGACCCTAAGGACCAGGCCCATGCTCACCAGGGAAATACTTATGGAACTCAAAAGGAGTTCATGGACAATTATAATGCGGTGACCCACTTCATTGAATACATGAGGAAATTCCTCCAAAAAGCAAAGTTGCCCAATGATCTAAATATTGAACTCACCAATCAGTTCAAGGTAATCGAGATGTTGATTAAAACATAAAATCAGCGAAAAGCCTGACTCATCAAGTGAATAACCGATGATTCATTATATATAATTGTCTCAAAGGGGTTTGTCACGGGATCAGGATGGCGGATACCTATAAGCCCATAGGGCTGACCCACACGTATCTCACCCAATCCCTCTCTTAACTTTAAGGCTCTCACTCCGGACAGAGTGGCCATACGGATGATCTTTTCCATTGGGAGACCTGGGAAGTTCCTTACCATTTGTCGAAGCTCCTCAAAAAAGTCAAGGGTATAATTACTTGCCAAAGAGTCGCTCCCAAGGGCGATATTCACCTCATGATCCATGAGTTTATCCAACTGAAAGGGGGGGTGACTAAAATAGTCATGACTTAAGGGGCAGTGAATCACAGATAGCTTGAGATCTTGTAATATCTGAACGTCTCTGTCACTCATAGTATTCATGTGAATAATCATATTGCCCCTCATAAGATAGCCTTTGGAATGAAGGTAGGATAGGGGGGTGGTGTGATAAACCTCTTCAGGCAATTGAGAAATCCCGTTAATAAACTGAAACAGTGATCCTCTACGATTTGCAAAGAACTCTCGCTCCTCGATGCTTTCACCCACATGGATAGCCGTGGGATAATCCTTCTCCTGGATGAACTGATTGACCTTTTGCCAGGCTTCAGGACTTAAGGTGTAGGAGGAATGAGGAGATACACCGACTTTCATAGTGCTGTTAGCCTGTATATCCTCTTGCATAGAGTCTTTAAGCATATTAAAGCGACTGTTTAAGTCTTCAGACCGAAGGGAGATATACTCCCAATACACTCTTCCATGTAGAGAACTTTGAGCCAGGCTTTGGTAGGAGAGATACTCTGAACTGATCTCCCCAACAGCGATAACCCCACTTTTCCATAAGTCTTGAATGGCCTTGTCAACACCTTCAAGGATAGTCTCTTCACCCAGTTCCCGTTTTAGTCTTCCCACTTCCTTGATCCAATCACTAAAAGACCCCTTCCACTCGATCTGATCCTTGAGAGGACTCAGCTCCAGGTGGGTGTGACAGTTCACAAAGCCTGGCAGGATAATATATTGACTGAGATCGTCTATGGGAGCGTTAGGGTATTCCCTTTTCAAATCGTTATAGTGGCCCATAGCAATGACTTTATCATTGTCTAAAACAAGACATCCTCCTTTAATAGGCTCCTGATGAATGGGCAAAAGGTATTTAGCCAGGATAAATCGTTTCATTTAAAACTCATTTTACAAGTCTATTCGGAAGATGGAGTAGGAACGACTTCCTAGTCGCGATCGCAATAACCAGGACTTGAAAGCTCCTCCTATAGATAGGCTTAATCCGTCAAATCCCATCTCTATGCTACTCTGGAAAGCGGATCCAATCATGAACTCTTGTCTCCAAAAGATCCTCAAGGCAAATGGTCTATCAGTCAACTTTCACTTGACAGGGTCATCGAGGTTTTTAAGGATTACTTCATAACCTCGATGACCCTGTCAAGT
>CAJXGR010000321.1 GCA_913053665.1 uncultured Spirochaetia bacterium | reverse complement strand
AGCCTACATGGTGAAAGGTGACCTATTACCAAATGAACAAACCTTCAAAGTTAGCCTTAATTTAGCATATATCACAAATAAGTGCAAGTATACTGAAATTATTATGATTTGTCATGGTGCCCTTCGACAAAAATGAACTCAAAGCAAGAGTAGATATATTCAAGGTCTGTGAAAGTCTGTCTATCATCTTTAAGCAGGAAGAAATACAAGGCTCACTACCCTTTTCCCGACCATGGGGGCAAGAATGCCTCGTTTAGTGTGAGTTTAAGTGAAGGGTTATGAAATTGCTTCGGCTGTCATTGCGGGAAGAGACCAAAGAATAAAATTAATAAAAATAATATTAACTCACTTATGATTATTGACGATTTTATACGTGTCAGATCTAATCAAATTGAATGAGTGTGTTATGTATTTCAGAATAATATTCATCTCTCTATTCTTGTTTGTGGCCTGTGAAGACTCGGTCAAGGTGATCAATGTTAAAGTTGGAGACAAAGAGTTTGTAGAACTGTTCCATGCTATCGAGATAAATAACATCGCTAGTCTCAATCAGGAAAACACACCCAATCAAGTTTCCTATAAAGATTATATCATCCATAAATATTTTTTATGGCATCCGGACGGGATGGAGTTCTACAAACGTTATAAAGAAAAACTATCTAGCCACGAAGAAAAATGGAACCAACTCCTTTTAGAAGCTCAAAACTTTAAGCCAACATCCGATTGGATGGATAATTATGAAAAAGTATATGATAAAAGTCGGCAAGCCTTTCTCAAAGAATTGAGAGGCAAGGCCCCCAAACTCTTTGACTCCCTGGAAGCTATACAAAACGGTAAATCTGATGAAGCCCAAAAAGCCTTGAGTCAATTTAAAAATACAAATCCTTACGCCGCAAAAATATATAATGCCAACCTCATAAAACGTTTTTTTGAAGAATACAATCAAGATTTAAAGCAACTATCAAAAGATAAATATCCAAACAAGAACCTAACCACTTATTCCTCTCCATCCTGGTTTGACCGTTTGATCCCCTGGGGAAATGATAGCTGGATGGAAGATTGGGAAAAGGATTCCGAGAAAATATTCCATAGACGCTTTAATCTTTTGCTTAGAAGACAATTTGAAAAAACTTACATGAATCAGCTATCAGACGAAAACTCAGTGCTATAGGAATAAATATGCCAAGTTCAAGATTCTTTATTATTTGGTTTGTGACGGCTTTAATCGCCTTTCCGTTACTGATTAAATGGCCTCTCTTTTGTAACGTTTTATTAAATACGCTGGTCACCCTGTTTTTAGTAACATTTCTAACGAGTGCCATTTTAAGGCTCAGTAGGGGACGGCATGAAGAAGGAAAACAGGTTGACATGCCAAAATGGCTCCAGGTACCGGTAGACGCCGTTTTTGGGGCTATCACCCTGGCTACTATCCCCTTTCTATTAATCAATCTATTCAGTGGTGGAGTAGGAGGCTGTTCTGAGGTTGCTGTCATCCAATTTAAAGATAAAAGCAAATCCATCACCAACCTGAAAACGGATGATAAAAAATGTGAAAAATGGTATTCTCTCAACATAAATATCTAGTTATATTATAGAACTAGTCCAAAAGATTTTGGAGGTGAATGGATTCACCTCTTAGTAAATAAAAGGATTTATTATGTCTCTCAATGAACGGCTTGACTTTGAGGAAGGGAAAATTCAGGCCAGTGAACTTTTTACAAAAACATGTTGTAACTGTAAAAATTGGATCAACTTAGTGACCCATAAAATGGACTTTTGTCATAAATGTATTAATAATCCGGGGATACCCATCAAATCAAAAAGCGGCTATTCCATTGAAGAACTCTATGATTACTACACACCCCTCAACCCCAAACGGGAAAAAATAAGTCAATGAAAACGGCGGTATTTCCCGGAAGCTTTGACCCTCTCACCCACGGCCATCTGGATATCCTACTGCGAAGTCATACCCTGTTCGACCAACTGGTCATTGCTGTGGTGAGTAACCCCAATAAACAATGTACTTTCACCCTTCAGGAAAGGAAAATCATGATCGAAGAAGTCCTGAAAGAAGAAGGGCTTTCAGATTTTGCCACCGTTAAAGAGTTTAAAGGCTTGTTAGTTCACTTTTTAAAGGACATCAACGCCAAGATTATTATTCGTGGGATTCGGGCTTTGTCCGACTTTGAGTTTGAGTTTCGGGCCGCCAGAATGAATAATCATCTGGATAGCAATATTGAGACACTATTTCTATTGTCTAGTGCAGACTATGAGCATATCAGTTCCAGTCTGATAAAAGAAGTCTTTCATCTGGGTGGCAACGTGTCCCACTATGTCCCAAAAAGTATTTTAGATCGCTTGATCCAAAAGAAAGAATTAAAGTAACGTGAATTCGAAATGTTTATTTCTTTTGCCACGGAGGCACAAAGACACAGAGATTGTATAAATCATTTCCTGATGACTATAAAAGATTATATTATTTTGGGAATCTTATCTGTTTTATTTGAAAATAATAAACAATCTCCTTTTAGTCTTTCAGTGTCTCCGTGACAATTAGCCAGTCGAACTCACATTAAAGTAAACTATTTCATGGATGAATATTAAGGATGACCCATTGAAACGTTTAAAATACCTTTTTTATTTACTCCTATTGCTGAGCGTCCATCACAATAGCTATGCCATAAAATATAGAGTGGATCAGCGTTTTCAGGTCTTTGATCACCCTGTCACCTCATTGGCCCTCTCAAATGACCAACACTCCATTGCCCTCGGTTCGAAAAAAGGAATGATTAAAATCATGGACACCAAGTCCCATTCTCAAAGCGATCTGGGAGTTCATGACGCCGATGTCACCGCCCTAAGATGGACTAAAGACGATCAGGTTCTTATTAGCTCATCCAATGATACAACCGTCAAGCGTTGGACTGTTAAAGATCATACGGTCCAGGTGATGAGAGAACATAGAGGGGCTGTTTACTCTATAGCAATTGATCCAACAGGACGATGGATCGCCAGCGCTAGTGCTGATCACGAAGTTATCCTATGGGAACCCCTAAGTAACAAGATCAAAAAGATGAAAAAACATCATGGGGCAGTCCAATCCGTGGCTTTTAGTCCTAATGGTAAACTCCTGGTGAGTGGAGGGGAAGATAATCGGGTCATTCTATGGAAAATAGCTACCAGTCAAATAATGGAGATTAGTCAACACTCTAAAGCTGTCTACTCCGTTGGATTCAGGCCTGACGGCAAGGCTATCATCATTGGAGGCGCTGATCACAAGGTTTATATATGGAACATCCTGAAACGTAAAAAGAAATCCTTTATGGTTGCCCAAAAGACTGTCCAACAATTGATATATCATCCTACAATGCCTTATATATTTATTCTACACGGAGATAAGAATCTCTATATCCTCAATTACAAAACGATGAAAAGCTCTTTAGTCTATCAACATGATCATATAATTAATGGGATCGCCATCAGTAAAGATGGATCCACCCTGTATTTGGGGGATGACACGGGACAAATTGTTTACCTTAAAGAGAGCCAAAGCCCTTCAATGACAGGAGATCATATCCGGGTGCAACTTCTTTCTCCTAAGGTATTAAGCACTAGTAAGAAAAAGATTACTATCAAGATTAACGTGACAAGCCCCCACACTATAAAAAAAGTCATGATTTTCTCATTAAATGGTCATTCCAAGACCTGGACCTACACTGTGGACCGTAAACTCCGTCAGATTGAAGTGGAAGACACTTTCTCACTCATTGAAGGAGAAAACCCAATATTTATTATGGTCCTTGACGAGAAAGGAATGAACACCCAGCGATTTACAATCCGTCAAAAATAATAATACTGAATCCAAGGTTTTTTTTGACAATCTAAAGAAAATTCGCTATACTTGGCAGTAAGTAAATGGTAACGTCTTTATCACTCATTTAATTTGATCATTACCATCATGGAAACTGTTGAATGAACCATTATGCGGGAAATTGACCAGATCCTGTAAAATTAAATGATTAATTACCAACACGTTGTAGGGGCGACCCGCCGGGTCGCCCCTACAACAACTGGCTAATTCAACAGATTCAAT
>CAJXGR010000320.1 GCA_913053665.1 uncultured Spirochaetia bacterium | reverse complement strand
GCCATAATATTTTTCCATCTACCATCATCCATTTGTTCAGCCCCCCAGTCCATCCCTATTGTAGCTATAGTCTGGGTAAGGAAGTCATCAATTATGTTATCATCAACAATAACATCTTGTCCATTAGGATCAATATATTTAACAGGATTTTGAACAACATATGCAAAAAGATTTAGGTTTTTAGAATTAAACACCCCACCATTGGGTTTACCTGTTAGATACTTAGCCAAAATAGGATCTGGGCTCTGCCAAACAGATGTCCTTGGGTCATAATACCGAGCCCCGAAGTATATGAGCCCGGTCTATATAAGCTAATCCTGGTGGGATAGGGATTTAAACTAATTTATTGACATAGACCGATGGGTCCCCCGGCCAGGAAGTCAGTTGGACATAGGTTTTGCTTGTTTCGGACTGGCCTGCCAACAGTGGTTTGGGTAGAATCGTTGTGCGAGTGGTTGCTAACATCAATGGATAGTCAGCGTATGCGTTTTGGGCAGTGATATCAAATAGAGCCATTTTCACCCTCCATGAGTTAAAATCGTTAAGTGTTATACAGTAAGTATATAAAAAAGATTTCTGGAGTCAATCTTTTTAGGAAAAAATCTTACATTAAAGCTTTTGTCTCTTCCAGGTCGAACATGATATTGAAATTCTGTAAAGCACTGCCTGCCGCTCCTTTCATGAGATTATCTATCACGGAAAAGATCTTTAGAGTGCTGTTGCGTTTATCCATAGCTAAGGCTATATGGCACTCATTGGTATAGGCGACATGTTTAGTCTGGGGAAGATGATCTGAAGCAAGAATCTTAATAAATGGAGAGTCGTGGTAATAGTTCTGATAATGCTTGTATATCTTATCAAAGTCTAAATTACTTTCTGAAAGGTCGATGTAGATCGTTGAAAAGATACCTCTATCCATGGGTATGATGTGGGGAGTGAAGATAACCTGATGTTTTTCCCCTGTGAACAAGGAAATAGCCTTCTCTATCTCGGGGATATGTTGATGGCTATTGACTTTATAAGCTAAGAAGTTCTCGTTATGTTCTACGTACAGGGAATCAGGCGTTACTCTTTTCCCTTTCCCTGATACACCCGATTTACTATCACAGATCACAGGGCGGGAAGGAGTTTCCAACTGGTAAAAGGGTAGAAGAGCAAATAATATAGACGTTGGGTAGCAACCCGGATTCGAGAGATACTGGGTCTGACGGATAGAATCACGGAATATTTCACTGAGTCCATAGGTCCACTGGGATAATGAATCCGGACGAAGGTGTTCTTTCTTGTACCACTTAAGATAATCCTCATTTGAGGAAAGACGAAAGTCTCCACTGATGTCTATGAGCTTGAGGGGGGAGTCGTAGAAATGAGGAGCGTGCTCCATCGCGATTCCGGAGGGGGTTGCAAAAAAGATGGCATCACAATTCTCTTTTAATTCCTTATAATCCAGCTTCTTAAACTGAATATCCAGTTTGCCTCTAAAGTAGGGGTTCAGGTTATCCAGAGATTGACCCGCATAAGTTCCTGATGTGATCATCGTTACCTGAACATCTGGGTGATGGACAAGGAGTTTAAGGAGATCCATTCCACTGTATCCGGAGGCTCCCACAACACCTACTCGTATTTTGCTCATTACTTTCCTTGATGATGGGTGATTCTCTACGATATAAGCTTATTTTATACTCAAAATCCTTTAGCCGTAGGGGCGCCCCTACAGGCCAAGTGTAAAAAGACTTCAGTCTTTAAATCATATGAGTACAAAGGATTGAACACTTATTTAGAGGAGGCAGTACTTTTTTTGGCCTTTTTTTCAGAAACGGCTTTTTGAGCCTCATCGCTAGTCAGCGGACTCGTAAAGGGTTGAGGTTCAACCAGTCCATAATGCTTACGGACAGCAATATCAATCTCTTTCGCGGCCTTGGGATTGTCTTTGAGAAAGGTTTTTGCATTTTCTTTACCCTGGCCGATTCGTGTCTCGCCATAAGAATACCAGGTGCCACTTTTTTGGATAATTCCAATTCCTGCAGCGGCATCCAATAGACAGCCATTGGAAGAAATACCTTCAGAAAAGATAATATCAAACTCTGCAACCTTAAAAGGTGGTGCCATCTTGTTTTTCACTACTTTTACTCTCACATGGTTGCCGATCATTTCATCCCCCTTCTTCAGGGTCTCGGTCTTTCGGATGTCCAGACGGACAGAAGAGTAAAACTTGAGGGCATTCCCACCGGTTGTCGTTTCAGGATTGCCAAAGGTGATCCCGATCTTCATTCTTAACTGATTGATAAAGATCACACAGCATTGTGTTCTATGGATAATACCTGTCAGCTTGCGTAGAGCCTGTGACATGAGTCTGGCTTGAAGGCCCATATGGGAATCACCCATACTCCCATCAATCTCAGCCTTGGGCACTAAGGCCGCAACACTGTCTATAATGACAAGATCAACAGAGGAGCTTCTCACTAAGGCTTCCAGGATTTCGAGGGCTTGCTCTCCGTAATCAGGCTGGGCAACATAGAGATTATCCACATCGACTCCCAAGTGTTCGGCGTATGTGGGATCAAGGGCATGCTCCGCGTCGATGAAGCCTACCACACCCCCTAACTTCTGCGCATTAGCCGCGATTTGGAGGGTGAGAGTGGTTTTTCCTGACGATTCAGGGCCATAAACCTCGACGACCCGCCCTCTCGGGATTCCACCAATACCCAAAGCGATGTCTAGAGTCAGCGCACCCGATGGGATAAAGGGAACCTGGATTTTCTCTTTGCTTCCAAGACGCATGATGGAGCCTTTTCCATATTGCTTTTCGATTTGCATGATGGTGGCATTTAGGGCTTTTTCTTTTTCAGTGGTCATAACGAATCCTTATGTTTATAGATTGTCTTATAATTCTAAATATCATTACTACTAAACAAATATAATGTCACAGAAATCACCTTTAAAATAACTTTTTTTCACATGATTCTTAATATACTGAGTAAGTTATCAATTGAGAAGTTTTTTTCTGCTTTTTCAATAGAAAGAGTCCTGAAATAGGTTAATTGGCTGAATAGCTGTATGGCATTGTATTATAGCTTAATATAACTGATCCAGAAAGGTGAAGTAATGGGGAAAGGTTTTGGAAACGCAGTTTGGATCAGATATTTCTATGCCATCTATTTTGAGACCCGCTATGGAAAAAGCCATAGCCATACGATGGTCATCATAGGTATTTATGACAGCAGATCGATAACTTCTCTGAGGGTGAATCGTTAAGCCATCCTGATGTTCTTCAACCTTACAACCCAGTTTCGTTAGTTCATTGTAAAGGGCTTTCAGTCGGTCTGTCTCTTTGACTCTCATATTCTCAACATTTCTGATCACTGTTTTCCCTTCAGCAAACAGGGCAACAATCGCCAGGGTTTGGACCACGTCGGATATATCACGCATATCCACATCAATTCCCTTACTAGCCCTCCCTTCAACCTCAATATAGTTTTCACCTTTTCGTACTACAGACCCCATTTCCTTTAACAACTCGACAAAACGAATATCACCCTGCTTACTGGTGAAGTCAATATTATTGACCCGAACCTTGCCCCCTGTGACAGCTGCCGCCGCCCAAAAATACGAGGCATTGGATGCGTCTCCCTCAATGGTGTAGTCACGATGTTTATAAACCTGTCCGGCAGGTACTTTTAGTACCTTATAGTCCTCATTACTGCTTTGGACGCCAAAATCTTCCATAATCTTTCTTGTGATGTCGATATATGGCTTTGAAACAAGGTCTCCAAGAACTTGGATCTCAATATCTTTTTCAGCATAAGGGCCGGAGAGGAGAATCGATGAAAAGTATTGACTGCTTACGTCTCCAGGCATTTGAGTTTTGCCACCTTTTAGTGGATGAGAGTGTATTTGGATAGGTGGATAGCCATTTTTCTTAAGGTAAGTGATATTGGCTCCTAAAAGGCGAAGGCCATCGACAAGGTCTTGAATAGGTCTTTCATGCATGCGATCGTTGCCGATGAGAGTGAATTCGCCTTGTCCGAGGGTCAAAAAAGTAGTGAGAAATCGGATAGCTGTTCCAGCATTCCCCAGATAGATCTCTTTATTGGGAGACTTGTAAA
>CAJXGR010000319.1 GCA_913053665.1 uncultured Spirochaetia bacterium | reverse complement strand
CAGGTCACGATTCTATAATTTGGAGAATAGCATCACGTTGTAGGGGCAACCCGGTGGAGTCTGTTGAATTAATGATTTTGGCCCAATTTAGCTGCTGTTATAACCTGTAGGGGCAGACCCACGTGTCTCCCCCTGTGGAAGGGTGAACACGTGGGTTCACCCCTACATCTCATTTGTCGGAAACTGACTTTTTCCTGGCATTCAAAGCAAGTTGCAAAAGATTGATTTTGTTGGATATTTGATCCAGTTCTCTAAGTGCCTCACCCGTACTTTTATATTGCAATTCATCCAGATGGCTGTGTATTTCCACATACTCATCCTGAAACCCTTCGTATTGAGATAATTTCTGGCCCAGAGTGAATAAACGCATGGACACCATGTTGAACTTATGTCCTAGATAGGACTTCATCCGCCTTTTGTATCCCAAAATGATAAGAATTGCGATCAGAATAACGGCTGCAAGAATGAGTATCCATGATGAGTAAACGAAATCAAGCATATTATAACCTGTTAACCTTGATTAGTGGGTGATCTATCCTGGGGGTGACCCACATATTCGCCTTTTCAACACCGATCCGTACGGGTTCAACATGTTGAACCCGTACGGATCGGTGACATTCATCCTTATGGTGCCGGATAACCCTTTGGATTGGGCAGACACGCGGGTCGCCCCTACGATGGGATTTAGCGGAACACAAGCTTTATAGTGCTGTAAAACAGCTTCCCTTCCTTCCCTCCATAGATATGGAAGTATTTAAGGTTGTTCCAATTAAAGGCATTTAAAAGCTCATGGGGTATCTTCTGGTTATCAAAGGCATTCTCAATGTCGATTAGAAAGTTCATGGACACCTGGTGGTCCAATTCGTTCCTGAGACTCCCTTCGTATTGACTCAAGAAGCCTGCAGTTCCCTCGGTGACATTGTTTATGAGGGTCACTAATCTTGATTTCCTGCTGGCAATAACAAAGTGATTCATGTAAGCCCCGAAATATAACTTGAAACCCTTCTTTGATATGCTATGAAACTTGATCCCTTCAATATTTTCCTGGACCAGCTTAGGATTTGAGTGGCCCATTCTCTCCGTGAACTTATCCACAAAGACTTGAATGGCACTCTCAAGTATACCCTGATTCACTACCTCGCCATAAGCTAAAAAGTCTAAACTATTAATAAACTTGTCTGAGTCCATGTTGCGAACGTTCGCATCATAGTCGTAGAGAACGAAATTATAGTAATTGCCCAGATTGTTGACTACGTTTGTCCGAACATCGAAATTCAGCCTGCGAGTCATCCTGTCCATCTCGCGATCCATCTCTTTCATCATTTGAGGCACGAAAGCCGGGAGGAATCGCTTTAAGTAGCTCTGTATATTGAAATTGATCTTTATAATAGACACGGGTTTTTCTTCAGGTAGATAGTCCAGGAGATTAATTTTATTAGGTTTCACATCATAGAGCTTTTGCAGATCTGAGTACATGGGATGGTCTGGATTAATGTCTGTATAGGCCTTTATGATAATAGCTTTATCGTCAGCACTGATCCCTGCGGCAATTCCCTTAAAAAGGCCTTTATATTTTTCGGTTACCGAGAGTTGGGAGAAACGGGTCACAAAGTTTTGCAGGGTTTCTATAAACTTTCCACTCATGTACATAAAGATACTTTGTTTGTCTCGATTCATATTTTGGAGAGAGGTTTTGAAGTTTGGATCGTTTTTAAGGTTCTGTCCAGACTGAAAATGACCAATGGCCTCTTTAATCGTCTCCACCTCGTTGGAGACAAGAAGATAGCCTTCCAAAGCCACGACAACAAAGTCATCCTTATACTTATTGTTGTAAGTCATTTTCTGGATGATATTAATAGGAACATTATCAAAAAACAAGATCCGTTCTTTATTTTGACGATTGCCTTTTTTATAGAGCTTAAACAAGAAATCCCGGCATAGACCTGGATTAGTAACAGCAATAGCAATAAAGAATTTGGGTTGCCTCATGCTAAACTCAGTCAGAACAAATCCTGAGCGTCTATCAAGATCGATTCCAATAGCTTTCAGGGATTGTTCATTGGTGAAATCCACATTGAGACTGCGTATAATTTGCTGTTTAAATTGATTATAACCTTGGGTAAATGAGGCCGTATCAGTGAACTTGTCGGCAATGGTTTTAATAGTGTGATCCAGGTTTTTGATATTAAAGTCAATATAGAAATCTGTTCCATTGGGAGCAAAACGGGATAAAGAGAAAAGGTTTGTTTGGATAAGCAAAATGAGAAGCAATGGCATGAGGAAGTATAATCTTTTCATGAGAACGACTCCTAAAAACATGATTGTGAGAATGTTAGATAAAATCGACCGATAAGTCAAGGGATAAATAAAGAATAAAACACGATTTCCTTATACTATTATGATCTGCCAAAAAGCTTGCTGTCTAAAGAATATTTTCCTGGGCCGATAAAAATCAACGCTAAAAAGACAATTCCATCTTCCAGAGCGTGAGAATAAGAACTGAAAGCCTTAATAGTAAAGGCGTCAGCAATGCCGCCTGTCAGCTCTATATGCATGAAGACAGCTACACCCATTGTGAAGGCCAGAACAAGAGCTGTAGGACGGACCAGGAAGCCAATCATCAAAGTGATGCCTCCAAGAAACTGGGCTCCTCCAGCCAATCGGACAGCAATATCTCCACCAGGGATTCCAACTGCTGTTAATTTCCCTATGAATAACTGATTACTGGCCCCAAAAAGCTTTGGAAAGCCGTGGACAATGAATGCAACACCTAGTGCGATTCGCAGGACGAGTAATCCAAAGTGTATAAGGTTTTCTGAATAAAGTATCTTGCCAATCATTCTCAACTCCATATTATAAACATTTAGTACTTTAGAGCATCTTCATCAACTCATATCAAGTATGAACAATCACTCTAAAAGAAAATAATCAATTTATAACCTGTTGAGAAGTAAAAAACAAGATATTATTTTATACGAAATGCAAAGTTTGTGTTCTGGATGGTCTTAAGAGGATTGATCGGCCATTGAAACAGAGAATATATCCTGAAACTCTTGACTATGAAGCATTTTTCTTAAGGTCAATGGAAAGTCAGGAGACGGTTTAAAGGGTTGCTCCCTGAATAGCTTCATATAAGCCTGTTCCATCCATCCATCCCATTGGCGAGTCTTATCACTGACCACATCTTTAACCTTCTGAAAGTAGTGATCAGCAAATCGTAAAGTGTGAGGGTCCACATAACCGGCTTCGATAGACGCTTTAGTCTTTTTTTCACAACGGCAGGAGTTCTTTTCATTGATGAGTCCACAATTATTGTCCATGAAGTTAATCAGTTGCTTTCTGGCTCGTGATAATTTCTGCCGAAAGTTATCTTTACTGATCTCAAAAAGCGGGGCTCCTTCCGTGTCACTCAGACCAAATATATCTCCCATTATAAATATTAGCCTCTGTTCACGGTCTAAACAGGTGATCATACCCATGATACAACCCATTTTTGTCTCTTCAACTAACAAAGGAACTTCAACAGGTACGGATTTCTTGTCTGGAAGGTCTTGATCCGTGAGATCCTCCAGCACTGTCCTGAATTGTCTAAAATTGCTCAGCATTGTTTCATAAGTTCTTTTTTTCATGGTCAGAACATGGTTTTTTACGATCTTATAGAGCCATATTTTAAAAGTACTTTTCCCTTGAAAGCTGGAGAGTTTTGTAATGATCTTAATTAATATGTCTTGAGTGATATCCTCAGCATCCACGGGGTCCCACACCATTCTAAGGGCTATATTGTAGATCCATTGCTGGTATCGGAGGATCAGCTTTTCAAGATCTTCACGATTCCCCTGTAGAATGGACTCCACTAAAAGCAGGTCTATTTCATTGGATGATTTATCTTCTTCAGAAAAAGGTTTCATTAAATATCCTTTGTTTTGATCAATAAAAATAGCCTCTAGTCCTGTAGAGACGCATGGCCATGCGTCTCTACAGGACTTTTTCTCCCTTCAACCTGGATAACTTGAGAGAGTCCGATATTTCTTTGGAAACCTGGGGAGATGTGAGTTTCTCAAGGAGAGTGAAAGCGGCTTCATAACTCACAAGCCCACCATTCGATGTGATGAGATTACCATCCACAACAACGGTCTGGTCAAACTGCACATCACAGGCC
>CAJXGR010000318.1 GCA_913053665.1 uncultured Spirochaetia bacterium | reverse complement strand
TTTGATGACGATTATGACGATGATGACGACGATGATGATGATGATGATGACGACGACGACGATGAGGCTTTTTAAGCCATCAAATACTATCGAAAGCTTTGATTTTAATATTTGCCTCTGTGAGCTAGTATGAATGGAAAAACCTTTATTATTGAGAATTTTGGCTGCCAGATGAATCTTGCTGATACGTCTGAAGTCAAAAAAGCCCTCTCTAATAATGGATATATTGAAAGGGATGATTCCCCAGATATTGTCATTCTAAACAGCTGTGCTATCCGAGAAACGGCTGAGGAACGGATTTATGGTAGACTTCGCCATTATAGTGTACTCAAAAATAAGAAGCCCTTTACACTCGTTCTAATGGGATGTGTGGCTCAAAAAGAAAAAGATAATATCCTGAAAGTGAATCCGTCTGTTGATTTGGTGATTGGAACTCATCAAAAGAGCCGGATCCCTGAAATCCTGAGTGACTACCTGCTTAAAGATCAGGACACTCGATCTGGAACCTCTATAGAAGAACCAGCCATGCAAGTCTTTGATCGATTGGGTGATTACGAGTTCAGTACTTCAGTTCCATCCACACGATATCCATTTAAGGCCGATATTACCATCATTCATGGATGCAATAAATATTGTAGCTATTGCATTGTCCCATACACGCGTGGCACTGAAATGAGCCAAAAAAGCGGAGAGATCCTCAATAACGTGAAGGATTTAGTGAGCCAGGGTGTTACAGAGATTCAACTTTTAGGGCAAAACGTAAACTCCTACGGGCAAGATAATAATGACATTCCCTTTAGTGAACTTCTCTATAAACTCAATGAGACCAATGGCTTGAAGAGGATTCGTTTTCTCACCTCCCACCCCAAAGACTTTAACTCTGAGCTGATCGATGTGATCCAGGAATGCGATAAAGTTTGTAAATACATACACTTACCCCTTCAAAGTGCTTCCGATAAGGTCTTGGATAAGATGAAACGGGAATACACCTATGAGCATTATCGATCTATTATATCAGAACTTAAGGAGAAGATTCCCTATATCGTTCTCTCAACCGATATTTTAGTGGGTTTCCCCTACGAAAGCGAGGAAGACTTTGAAAAAACCCTTGAGGCCATGAAAGAGATACGCTATGATAGTGCTTATATGTTTAAGTACTCGGTCAGACGGGGAACTGAATCGGCTAACTACTCTGATTTAGTGGATGACGCAGAAAAAAAAAGAAGACTTCAGCTTATTATTGATACTCAACATAGAATAACGAAAGAACAAAACGAAAGGGATTTAGGTAAAACGGAGAAGGTTCTCCTTGAGAGTGTGAGCCGCAATAACCCTAAACAACTTCTGGGCAAGACGGATGGAAACAAGCCTGTGGTTGTTGAAGCGGATAAAGGTATGATTGGAACCTATCAGACGGTGCAATTAGACAGATTAAAGGGAAACACCTTTCATGGAACCCCACTATGAATATCTTGTTTAGAGCCTATAAATAGATATGAGTGAGCAGGTTAGACAGGATATACCCATCGGTCAGGAGAAGGTCGGTCAATGGCATTCTCTTGATTATTCTTATCAGCCCTCTGATTTAGTAGATGTCCCTTTGAAATACCGTGGTGAAGACTGTAAAGATCGAGATATGAAGTTACGAAAAGGCGTCCTGAAAGCATTTATATCGATGGTTGAATCAGCTGAAAGGGATGGAGTGATCATTAGGTGTATATCGGCCTTTCGTCCAGCGTCCTATCAGGATATACTCTATAAAAGGGCTGTGGAAAAGGAAGGGCCAAACCAGAAAAGTACGGCCAAACCGGGCCACTCCGAGCATCAGCTTGGGACGGTAGTCGATGTCTCATCCCCCGAAATAGACTTTGGCTTGAAGGATTCCTTCGCTGATACGCATAGTTACCGATGGATCCTTGCAAACGCTCATCACTACAGCTTTTATATATCTTACACAAAGGAAAATCACCATGAAAAAGGGTATATTTGGGAACCCTGGCATTTACGCTATTGGGGAAACCACGTGCCTGACTGATCCTTTGAAAACAATGACTTTTTAACGGGACAACAAGATTTTTATCTTGATATTCTAAACTTTTGGTATTATTATTGGGTTTATTACCACCAGAAATTGAGAAAGGTTGGGCTAATTAGTGGAAACATTGGAATATAAAGGATTTACAGGCTCAATGGACTATGATGAGGAATATAACATATATCATGGCAAATTACTTGATATACATGATTTGGTTCTATATGAAGGAGAGACTCCAGAAAAGCTGAAAGATGATTTCCATGAGGCTATTGACAGACATATCGAATTGAGAGAGCGACTAGAAGCAGAGAAGAAGGCAAAGAGCCTTTGATAGGACAGCCTGACTCATGAATCCCAGGGTTTTAAGATGAATATTATAATAATAGCTATTGGAAACGAACTTCTCAACGGCGAAATCCTGGATACCAATTCCCGGTTTCTTGAACAAGAGCTGGCTCACTATGGTCAGAAAGTTCATAGGGTTGTTCTCATCCGCGATGACATGGATGCCATTGAAACTGAGATCAAAAGGTGCATTGGGGAAGCTGACTATCTATTCATCATGGGTGGATTGGGTCCCACAGAAGATGATCTAACACGATATGCTGTGGCAAAGGCTTTAGACCAGGAGTTGATTCAGGATCTTAATGAACTCAAGGAGATACAAAAGAAGTTTGAAGCTTATGGCCATAAAATGACTTCCAATAATGAACGTCAATCATTTTTCCCCAGTGCTGCAAAGAATCTGGGTAATCCCATTGGCACAGCCTCGGGGTTTTACCTTTTAGAAAGGGATTGTAATGTATTCGTATTGCCTGGTGTCCCTTCAGAACTAAAGCTTATCTTTCAGGACTCCATCGTTCCTATTCTCAACGAGCAATGGACTCAAAGTATCGTGATAAATAAACTCATTGTTAAAGTGATAGGAGTCGGCGAGTCGACTTTAGACACAATGATAAAAGAAGAGATTGCCCCAAAACACTCTATCCGTTGGGAAATCATAGCTAAAGCGGAAGGTGTTTTCTTAAAGTTCTATTCTATAGATGAACTCAGCAAGGATAACTGGAAAGAACCTCTTCAGCAAGATCTTGAACGGCACCTGGGTCATCAAATCTATGGATATGACAGTGACGACATGAATGAAATTATTGCTAAACTTCTCTTAAAGGACAAACTGAAGTTGGGTACTATTGAATCCTGTACGGGAGGCTATGTTTCCAAATATATCACAGACCGATCGGGGAGCTCAAGGTACTATGTAGGTGGGATGATCACTTATACCAATGATCTAAAGAATCGTTTAGCTCATGTAAGCTCAAAACTATTAGAACAGTATGGGGCTGTGAGTGTTGAGACGGCTGAAGCAATGGCTCGTGGGGGGAAAAAAGCTTTAGGATGTGATATCGCCCTGTCCATCACAGGGATAGCAGGCCCCACAGGAGGGACTCCTGAGAAGCCTGTAGGAACCGTTTGCTTTGGCGTTGTGGACCATAAAGATCGGATCACAGTAAAGAAACGTATCTTTGTAGGAAATCGTGAAGATGTTCGGCGTCGATCCCTCTTCTATGGGCTAAATCTGCTGCGTTTAGCTCTTCTCGACTGATTGAGTCCTGCTAAATTAAATAGCAACCATCTCAATTCCCGCTGGAATTAACTTTTGCTTCTTAAGTCTCTTTATCTCTAGACTCCAAAACAGTTAGTGCTTATGTTTGCTGTTCTTATGGCTATGTTTAGTCTTGTCATGACTTGATTTACCACTTTTATGACTATGTTTGGCTTTATCATGACTTGATTCACTCTTTTCATGATTTGATCCATCCTTATCATGACTTGATTCACCCTTATCATGACTTGATCCATCCTTATCATGACTTGATTCACCCTTGTCATGACTTGACTCACCCTTATCATGACTTAACTCACCCTTGTCATGACTTGACTCACCCTTATCATGACTTGATTCACCCTTATCATGACTTGGTTCACCCTTATCATGACTTGGTTCACCCTTATCATGACTTGATTCACCCTTATCATGTCCATGTTCATGTCCATGTTCATGTCCATGTTCATGTCCATGTTCATGTTCATGTTCATGTTCATGTTCATGTTCATGTTCATGTTCACTGTTCTCGT
>CAJXGR010000317.1 GCA_913053665.1 uncultured Spirochaetia bacterium | reverse complement strand
TAGGCCCATATTTCTTATTTTCTTGATAGAGCCTTCTAAGTTCTTGTGTGAGTTCCCCAGCAATCAAACGGCCTCGGCCACTGAACAGTTCTTCACGATAAAACTCTGTCCGGCAGATAGGACAACCCGTAGGACTTTTATGGCGAAAGGTAATTTTGATTTCTTTTTCACCGTTATCATTCATTTTATACTCGCTTATTAGTGTCAGCCTTTGGGTTTTCTCGCTCTGATCACATTGACCTTTAATTTTTTAGGTAAATAATGAACAATCTCAACATCCTTAAAATCGCTGGGAAGCTTCGGTTCAACAGTCTGCTCTCCAATTTTATTCTCTAGAACAACATAAGCCACTACATCTTTTGGGTTGATCGCATTTAGAGCCTTTGGCATCCCTCTATATATGATGGAATCGAGTTTCAAGTCCTTTTCACGTATTGTCAAGTTGGAATTGGGCGAGATCCCAAAAGTTAATACTTTGACATTTTTAAAGACTCTTTCTCGAATGCCATGATCTATCTTTACTTTGAGAGTAACTGTTTTGGCATTTAATATTTCGACATGCCTTGGTAATCGTTTAAATGAAAGCTTCACGGTATAATCTTTTTTTTTGTTTTTTATCGAATGAACTTTTGTTTTTACGCTTTTGATTTTATTAATTTCATCCTCTAATCCTTTGATCCTAACCTTTTTAGGGATATATTCCCACCCTAGAACCTTATATTGTTTACCGTTTAAGTCTTTCACAAGAGGTTTTACGGGGACTGTCACTTCAATGATCTCTTGAAAAGGGATATGAATGACATCCCGGTCTAATGTAATTTCCACCTCATTGAATATTTTGTTATCGAGAGCTTTTTCCTTTTTAATTGGATAAACACTCTTTCCTTTTTTGGCCTTTCCCAGATCGACAACTCCTTTCAGGTAAAGAGGACTTCTAAGATAATCTATGGCAGTCTTTACATCTCCTTTCTTCCCGGTCACATGAGCCATCACTTCTTGATTCGAGAAGTCAAAATAGCTAAAAAGATCTTTTTTATTGGGTTTATGAATAAATTCTATAGGAATAGGTGTACTACGAGTAACACGATCCTGATTATAAACGTAACGCCATAAAATCACAGCGATAATGACCGCAAGCCCTCTAATAATCCATTGAGAATAAGCAACCCTTGAAAACATCAGTCATTCCCCTCTCTTGCCTTTGATAGTTCTTTACTGGCAGAGTTTTCTTTCACAGCCTGATTGGGTAGTTTTTGTTCAACCGGTCGATTATCATCCTTTTCTTTATCCTTAGTTCCATTGCGACCTCTAAAACGGGATATTAAACTCACCCATTCCTTTTTTGCATCCTCTATCCATAGATTTATGGACTTATAAACCTTATCCTTTGCTTCTCCAGGGGGTTTAAACAAAAAGCGTACTAAGGTTCTTTCAAACTTCTCTCTCTTGAGATCAAAGTATAGCTTACCGCTTTGAGCAATCGATACCTTTCCATTCTCCTCTGACACGACAACAACCACCGCATCACTTTCCTCAGTGATTCCAATCGCCGCACGGTGACGCGTACCGAATATTTTTTCAAGATCTCTACGTTCAGTTAGAGGTAAGAGACAGGCTGCAGCGGCAATACGATCCTCCACAATCACTACCGCTCCATCATGAAGGGGGTTGTTAGGGACGAAAATAGACTCAATCAATTCTCCCGATAAAATAGAGTCTAATTTAATGCCCTGTTCAATGACTCCCATGAGACCTGTACTTTTCATAATGACAATAAGCGCTCCAGTCTTTCTTTTGGCCATATTGTAAACGGCCTTCGGTAGGATATTCATAATTTCCCGTTCGCTTCGTCTGAATAGATCACTGAACAGGGGAGTTTTTTCACCTAACTTCATGACCATACGACGCAGTTCATTCTGGAAGATGACAACCAATGCAAAGGGCAACCACCACAATGCTTTGTTAAAGAGCCATAAAAAGGTGTCTAAGTCAAGAACTATGGCGATGAAATATGAAAAAGCCAGAACGAGTATACCAATCAGGAACTGAACAGATCGTGTGCCCGCTATCAGCTTATAAATATTGTATATAACGAACGATACAATCAGTATATCGAGTAGGTCTTTCCATTTCATATGAGTTCTTTTCGCGTTTTCATAGCAGTCTCACCCAGACTCACGTCTAATTTTGTATGTGTAGCCATTTGTTTGAATCGATATAGTCCCATGAATATCTGTTCGGTAAACGGGTATATTGAGTTTAGCATATCTTTTTAGTGTTGTCGGGGAGGGATGACCAAATATATTATTCGCCCCACAAGATATAAACACCGATCTAGGCTGAACCAATCGCAGAAAATCCAATGTACTGGACGTTTCGCTTCCATGATGAGGGGCTTTCAAAAAGGTGGACTTCAATTTATCCTTAAGTGACAAGAGCATGGCTTCCGTTTCCTGCTCAATATCTCCAGTAAATAAAAAGCTGATATCCTTATAGACAACCTTTAAAACAATAGAATTGGCGTTTACATTGCTTCTGGTGTAGGTTATCAGCTTGGCAGGGCTTAATATTTCAAACTGAACTCCTTCCAGCTGATACTTAAGTCCTCGTCTCACAATGCGATATTTAATCTTTTTCTTTTCAATCAGTTTCAAGATGGACTCATAGTACCTGGATGGGTAGGCATAACCTGGGTCCAACACCTCTTTAACTTTAATCTTTTTTAGTAGGATACTTAGTCCACCGATATGATCAATTTGTGGATGACTGATAATAAACTGGTCTAACGTTTTGATATTAAACTTTTTAACAAAGTACCGTACGCCCCGCTTTTTCTTTTGGGAATAATAATATTTATAAAAACGACTGGGTGGACCGCAGTCTATGAGGACTTTCTTCCTGCCAAACAAATCGATATAAATGGCATCCCCCTGTCCCACATCGATGATATGGACAGTGAGAAACACACTTTTCTTTTTAGCTTTCTGAGAGGCTCCATAATCTCCTGAACCTATAAAAAAGGTGATCAAGACGATCAATAGAGACTTTGTGATTTTATGTATAGATCGTTTCATATTAGTAAGGTATGTCTAAAGTAAATAATACATTGGTTTTATCCCAGTCAAGTTCTGGAAAGGAGCTGGCCAGGTCGAATTTGACCCCCCATATCTTTAATGTCCAGCCTAAACCAAGATTTCCACCTCCAAAACCAATGTTAAAGAACAACTCTTCTTTAAACTCTTTTTTAGGGTCTTTAATGATTTTATCAAAGTTCTTTTCAAAATTATCATCCTCAAAGTTTCGTAAGTTCTCTAAGCTATAGTCAATATCTCCTTTCCCCTGCCACAGCTTAAAATACCCTCCCACTCTAAAGATAGCCTTATTTGATGTACTTAAGTTCTTATCTATTTGAACAGATATTTTCCAGATGTTTTCTTTGGATAGATTGGTTGAGACACCCATTTTCAGGATACGATCGTAATAAATAAGTTCATTCCGTGACGTGAACTTCTCTACCGTAAACACATCCTCAACCATCACCCCGATGTTCAGGAATGAGACTTTGATTAAAGCACCTACATCCATTCCTCCGCCGTATCCATCAATGGAATCGAGCTTCTCATAAATACCCTTTAGATTGACACCCAAACTAAAGTTATCCAACTTGCCAAACTTCCTGGCAATCGAGAAATAAGCGGCATTACTATAGTTAGTTAGCTTCTTAGTCTTGTTTCCAACGGCATCATAGCCCTGTATGCCCAATCCAGTCTGGAATCGGCCGGCAAAACCATAGGCCCATTTGCCCGTTTTATCCGGTGGAGAAACTAAGGAAATGGTCCCTGAGTATTTGTTTAAAGGGATTTTCTGAAGGTGCAAAGAAAGGTAAGACCACTCCAAGGTGGCTAATCCTGCCGGATTGTGGAAAATGGCACTGGGATCATCTGCCACAGCAACAAAAGCTCCACCCATCGCCGTTGCTCTCGTCCCGATAGGGTTTTTCAAAAACCCCCGGCCCCACTAGCCGTTCTGGAGAATAGATCGGACTTACACCATGTTATAAGTAATAGACAAACTAATACACGTACTACTTTACTCAATAGATTTACCCGTTGGATAATTTGTTAGGACACTATTTAACGTAAGTTCGAAACATAAGAATCTATCTAACAAAAGT
>CAJXGR010000316.1 GCA_913053665.1 uncultured Spirochaetia bacterium | reverse complement strand
AGCAACAAATAATATGATCTCGGAAAAACTGGGCCGTATGATCCTTGTGGACCCCCCTAAAATTGAAGTCCTTGAGGATTCCAACGAAATACGTTTTCCAGATGAAAGTCAAGTGGTTCATATCAGTTACACATTGACCTCTGAAGACGCGTTACCCATTAGTATTCATCAACTTTATTCCATATCATTGGCTAAAGAGTTTATAACGCTGACTAAAGGAATAGCTCAGGAGGAAGGATTGCTTTCTGGAGAGGATATATCAACGATTGGTTTGGACCCCGAGGATCGTAGACTTTCATCCGGGCCGATCCCAACAACTGTACGACCTATCCGTTATCATGAATTAAGCAGGATCATGCAAGGAGATGCCGCCTCAAAGCACAATATCAGCTTACTCCTTGACATCAACATGCAGATGACCGTTGAATTGGGCCGAACTAAAATGCAAATCAGAAAGATACTAGCTCTCGGCGAAGGGTCTATCATAGAGTTAGAGAAATTAGCAGGTGAACCGGTAGATCTATTGGTGAATAGTAAACTCATAGCGAAAGGGGAAGTGGTCGTGATTGATGAGAACTTTGGTGTTCGGATCACTGAAATTGTCAGTCCCCATGAGCGTTTGGACTCTATTGTACCAGATTAATATTTTTTTTCTTTTACTTTCGCCTGAAATTGAGTATATTAGGGTCAACAATTAAAAACGACTGGGAAACTATGAAAAAACCAAGTTTTTTTCATGTAGGTGTATTCATTTGCCTCATTATTCTTTTATTTAACGGATCAGTGCTACTGTTTAGCGGGTCAGATGATCTAAAGCCAGCCATAACACATGATAAGAAAGTTGCTAAAAAAGAGTATCTAGCTAAACCCAAATCCTTTAAAAGTCAATCAGGGAATGCAATAGCCACAAATACTTCAAGCACTTCATCATTCCTTAAATCCTTTATCATCTTGATATTATTTTTAGTTGCCGTATACCTCATCTTTAAGTGGATACAAAAAAAGAAGTTATCCCATTCCCATGCCAAATTTGATGACAACGTGATTCATGTATTAAAAACAACACCTATTACGCCTAACAAGTCGATTCAATTGGTAGAAATCGGCAAGAAATTGTATATATTAGGACTGGGAGATCAAATGATCTCTCTCATAAATACTGTGGATCAGCCTGAAGAAATTGAAGAGATTAAAAGCCAATGTCTGAGTGACACCAATGAACCTCAGCCCAGGAACTTTAAAACTATCCTGAATACATACTTACCCTTTTCAAATCAAAAGTCTAAATCACGAGTTGACAAAACAGTACATTTTCTGAAGGATCAGAGGAATAAATTGGAAGAACTCAAAAGAAACTTTAAACATTGATAAAAGTCCTGATACTTACTTTAGCTTAAATCATTAAGTATCAGATAGCTTGCCATTAAAATCAGGGGGGGGGATCTATGCTTAAGAAAAAGCTTGTCCTAGTGCTTTTTCTATTTTGTTGTCTTCTATTTGTAGAGGACACAAGCTGGGCTCAAAAAGGCAATACGGGCAATGTATTACCCAATCTGGGTATCAACATAGGCTCATCCAATAATCCAACAGATATTGCCTTGAGCCTCCAGGTCCTGCTCCTTCTGACCATCCTGAGTCTTGCTCCTGCAATCATTATCATGACCACATCCTTTATACGTATTGCTATTGTCTTTTCCTTCACCCGAACGGCCTTAGCACTCCAGCAAATGCCGCCCAATCAGGTGATTATGGCGTTAGCTTTATTTTTAACCTTCTTTATTATGGCTCCCACATTCAATGAAGTCTACGAAAAAGCTTATATACCCTTTAAGGAAAAGAAAATCGATGCGGAAGAGTTTTATGAGCGAAGCATGGAGCCTATTCGTGAGTTTATGTTCCGCCAGATCGGTGATAGCGACAAGGATAAAGAGATATTAGTACCATTTATTCAGATGGGTAATCTCAAGTGGCCCAATTCAGAAGCTGATGTCCCAACCTATGTTCTAATACCGGCTTTTATGTTGAATGAACTGAAAAAGGCCTTCTATATGGGTATTATAATATTCATACCCTTTATAATTATTGATATGATCGTTGCTAGCGTGTTGATGAGTATGGGAATGATCATGTTGCCCCCTGTCATGGTCTCTCTCCCGTTTAAGATCATATTGTTTGTTCTTGTGGATGGGTGGGGGCTATTGGTTCAACAACTGATTTTAAGTTTTAATGTGAGGTGAGAAGATGACTGATGCAATGATCATTAAATTGATGACGGACGCCTTAATCCAGGTTCTGATCATTGGTGCACCTATTTTGGGGATCAGTATGATCGTAGGTCTGATTATAAGTATTTTTCAGACGACCACATCGATTCAAGAGCAAACATTGACTTTTGTACCCAAGATTATAGCCATATTTGGGACCATCATTCTATTTGCCAGCTGGATTATGAATAGTATGAAAAGCTTTACCGAAGCGTTATTTCATCAACTACCCAATGTAGTCAGGTGAATGAATGCTGACAGATTACTTGGTGGGTCAAGTACAATTCTTTTTATTGATTATGATGCGGATGCTTGGAATGATCGTAGTCGCTCCTTTTTTCTCGAGTGTGTTGATTCCCATGAGGATGAAAGCTACTTTGGCCTTGGGGATAACGTTTGTAATTTTCCCGATCCTGTCCAAACAGTTGACATTGACTATACCAGAAGATATTATAAGTTATGTTATACTAATCGCTAACGAGCTCATTGTGGGCGTATCCATAGGATTTGTGATCGCCATTATATTTGGGGCTTTTCAATTGGCAGGACAGTTTTTTAGCATCCAGATGGGATTTGGTATCAGTGAGGTCTTTGACCCCCTTTCTCAGGTTCATGTGCCCTTAGTGGGGCAATTTTTAACTCTCTTGGGGAGTCTGATATTTTTGCTGATGGATGGTCATTTAGTGCTTATAGAAGCCATTTATGAAAGTTATACGAAAGTCCCCGTACTGGATCTTGTGAAATCATCCGGGCCGCTGTCGAAACTTATTATAGAGGTTTTTACGAGCATGTTTACGGTGGCATTGAAAATCAGCCTTCCAATTATCGGGACACTCTTTATTGTGACATTATCCATGGGTCTTTTAGCGAAATTTGCACCCCAAATGAATATTTTAATGTTGGGCTTTCCAATATATATTACGATAGGATTTGTAATGCTTATTTTATTATTACCTTTTATTGTTGAGAATGGCCGCTCATTCATGGATGTGTATCTTCGACGGATATTTCAGTTGTTCTAATAAGCTAAGCATTGGCCCAAAAGTAATAAGAGCTATATTAAATTAGATAAATATTATTGACAGGTCCGTATTTAAGAAATGATTGGAAAAGAAGAGTTCAAACAAGTTATTTTAGGGTATGACCTTGGCAAGAGCTTCAGGATCGACCTCCAGCTTTTTGCCAAACCGGAAGATGAAGGTCGGACTGAAGACCCAACGGTTTACAAAGAAAGAAAAGCCCGTGAAGAAGGTAAGGTTGCACGATCCCAGGAAATGGTTTCCGGCTTTGTCCTGTTAGCCGCCTTCATTGCGATTTGGTTATTGGGGGATTACTTTATTGGTACGTCAAAAGAACTTATAACATCAACAATAAACAATATGGATATGCCTTTCACTCCCGGAAATCTGGGACATTATCTAGAAAACGCCGTATGGAATCTGTTTAAAATCTCTGGCCCTATTCTATTAATCACTGTTGTCGTCGCCTTTTTAGCCAATGTTGTTCAGGTTGGATTTATGTTTTCCCCAAAAGCTATGAAAGTCGATTTTAAGAAAGTCAGCTTCACAGCCAACAAAATGTTCTCTAAAATATTCTTCTCAAAACAAACGGCCATGAACTTGGTTAAGTCTGTGTTCAAGATTGGAGTAGTGGTTTTAGTGACTTATATCATAGTGAACTGGAAAAAAGAAATCATACTGAACACCATTAATATGGAAGTCTATACATCCTTTTCCACATTGGCAAACATATCTTTTTATATCGGCAGCACAAGCTGTTTTATCTTTCTTGTTTTAAGCGTTCCAGATTACTTTTTCCAAAAGCTTGAGCATAAGGAAAGCCTCAAGATGACTCGTCACGAAGTGAAAGAAGAACGTAAAGACACAGAAGGAGATCCTCAAATCAAGCAGAGATTGAAGGAACGACAGAGGGAATTGATGTCCCGCAGGAT
>CAJXGR010000315.1 GCA_913053665.1 uncultured Spirochaetia bacterium | reverse complement strand
CCATTGTGCTAAGAGCTATTAGAAAGCAGGGAGAGGGCATTTATATCACGGCTCTGATCTTTCTGAAGGCTGGATCAGCCGAAAAAGACTTTGATATATCCGCTATTGACCATGAGAACAGGATTGCAAAGAATTATATATCCTATACTGCTCCTCAAAAGGACAGGGATATAAAAAAGGTCAGAGAGAACGATCCACCCAACAATGACCCAAACGAGAATGGGCAGGAGAGGATTATTATAGAGGACAAGACTCCAAAAGCCCCAAGGAAAGAGCGTGACGGGGATGAGGACAGCTTTTTCGGAGAGTAATGAAAGGGATCCAGTTTATTATCTTCATATTAGTTGTTGGAGTGGGTATTCATGATATCCACTCCCAGCCTCTAAACCTTGAGGGCTATGTTCGGTCCAGGCTTTATTTTAAAAGACTGATCTGGAACGAAGCCAGGAAAAGATACGATTTCAAAAGCCCCATAAAAAAAAGCCGGATAAAGAAATATTATAGTTACTTTGAACTGTATTTAGGAAGAAAACGACGCTATCTATTCTCTAAACGCTATGTTGATCGTAAACTCCACGCCACATTCTTTTTCAACCTAAATCATCAAATCACCCATTGGTATTATTATGTGGATACGGTTAAGCGAAAAGCTTACTTTTATCATAAACCCTTTGTGATAGATAGAATATATACCTATGAACCTTTAAGGGGACGCATTCAACATAGAATATTTTATCGAAAGGATGGAAAAACTCCCATCAAAGAGGAATTCTACGACCATCTTTATTTAAGAAAGATCATTATATATTATTCCAATGGTATGAAAAAAAGCGAAACAGAGTACTTTGAGGGGGAAAAGTATTTTTATAACCGGAAAGGTAAAGTCACGAAAGTAAAAAGATTTAACCCACGGCGTCTAAAGTAGGGTATCTTTCGTCTTTAAAGGAATGATTCAATAGTTTTAGGCCATGAAAAAGGAGCGTATAATTCCATGACGCAGGTCTGGCAGGGGGAATGTGTAGAAGTGGATGTCCTGTTCTCGAAAGCAGGCATTGCTACTCAAATATTACTGACTGATAGAATGAATAAGAACCTCTTGCTTATGGATTGCGGGGATGGGACGGTTAGAGATCTGATGGACAGGAATATTTCATTCCTTGATTTAAAGGGTGTACTGATTTCCCATGGTCATCCGGATCATATGGGAGGCTTGTTCTCTCTCCTGGCGGCTCTTCGTCTTTTTCGATATAAAGGTGATTTTACAGTATACGCTCCTAGTCGTTGTCCTGAGGTGTATTCCATCATTCAGTTCTTCTTGAAGCTTTATCAGAAGGGTATGAGTTTTACATTGCATTATCATGAGCTAAAGGACCAGGTCTTTGAGAGTTTGGGTGAGTTCATCATCAAGCCATTCAATGTACTCCACTATGAATCCACTAAAACAAGCAATAAAGTGAAAAAGTCGGCTTTTGGTTATCGCGTAACTCTGAGAGGTGAAGTAATTGTTTTCTCTGGTGATAGTCTTCAGTGTTCTGAACTGGAAAAAGAAGTAGAAGGAGTGGATTTGGCCCTACTGGAAGCAACGTACGACGATTCCTTTACTGAAGAAATACCCAATCATCTCCATCATAAATACGCCGATTATTTGGGTAGATCAGCTAAAAACTATTTCTTGATCCATCGGTTTTAAGGCCCTGTCGGGATTGGCTCATTGATTGGCCCGGCGGGGCTAAAGATAAGTATACCAACAATAAGGGCGATTAGAAGTATTATAATTACGATAGCTAGTAAGATTCGTTTCACTTTTTTAAAATTAGGCTGACGTAAGATTTCTTCATTCTGGGCGATGTTTTTCTTTAATTCCTCAATATCGGTCTTGGTTTTTTGAACCTTCTGGTAAAGAGATTCCAGATCCTCATGGCTCACATCTCCTTCCAGTACAACTTTACCCAGTTCTCGATAGGGTAATATCTTGTCTGTCTCAAGGCCTTCTATTTTACTGTTTTCCTCCTCAATAGAAGTCATAATTCCTGAATGTTTTTTATTGAATTGCTCAGCAGTTTTATCCCATTCTTTTTTAGTGGCAAGAATATCATTTTTTACTTTTCGGATATCTTCTTCAAAAGGAGTTTTTTCGGTGATTGCTTTCTTGAGTTCCTCATTGGCAATATCTTGCTGGTCCTTTAAATCACCCATCTCCTGATCTAATTGGCGATTGTTGGCTTCAATGCTAGCTATTTCTTTATCTGGATCAACTATTTTCTCAGGGTTGGTCTGGATTTTAAGGATTTTCTTATTGTTATTCGACTGATCGTTCTCTAGCTTTTTAAGTTTCTTTGTAAGAGATTTAATATCTTTTTCCAGACCCTGCTTTTTCAACTGGATCGGCTGAGAGGATGTTTCTATGGATTTTATTTGTTCTTCAAAGGCTTTTGTTTCATTGTTATATTTATCTTTTAGTTCCTGGAGGACTTGAATCTCCTGGTTTTCATCTTTCCTGAAGCCTTCTATATTGCCATGAAGCTGGCTGATGGACTGATTGAGTTCATTAATGATTTCCAAAGCCTCGGTGGCCATATCACTTTCCAGGTTCAGCTCTTTGAATTGCTTACCCAGGAGGATCATATGTTGGTTCAATTTGCTTTCTTTTCTTTTCAATTTTCTATATCTGCTTTGCACAAGGTATTTTCTTTTAATGAATTGGAAAACATCTTTGACTAACTGGCTCATGAATCTTCCCCCTATGATATTTGGTTCTAGGCAATAAGCAACGATAGCAATCTATGGACAATATAATGATAATAATAAATGTTTTCAGGGCAAAGGAAATTATTTCCAAAGCCTGGTGAATTTGATGACATTCATTTAAGATAATCCTGGGGATTTTGCCTGAAGCAGGTCATTTTTCGTAAATACTGATCTCATGTGGAATGATCCATTGATCATCAATTATAATGAACATAAATGATACGGCTTTTAGGATGGATTGTTTTAAGAAAAAAAACTTGTTTTATTGGTAAAAATGGGTATTTTTTAACACCTTGATATGGATTGAGCTACTAAACGTCTTGAGGTAGACACAAGAATGAAGATGAGATGGTTTGTTTTAATTTTATCGATATTGCCCTTTATATACACTGGTTTGTCTTGTGTAGCCTATCGTTTTGACCAGTTGAGACAGCATGAGGCCCAAAAAGATGATGTGGCCCTCATTCGATTCCTGGAAAATAGTAAAGATGGCTATATACGTGCCCAGGCCGCTCAATCGCTGGGACGTTTAAAGAGTAAAAAAGCTGTGCCGTCACTCATAAAGGCTTTGCATGACACAGAGTGGGAGGTCCGTTTATACAGTGCCGAAGCCCTTGGTAAGATAGGAGATGCAAGAGGGATTGAGGCTGTCAGGGACCACATTGGGAAGGAAGAAGAGGAACATGTCATAAGAGCTATGAAAAAAGTCTTGGAAAATGCTAAATTATAGAATATGGATAACGAGGGCGATACGTGATTGATTTAAGAACATTTGTATTTATGGATTCCCTGCAACTTCAACTGGCCTCCTTTATGGCGACTGTATCCAAAGGATATCTTCCTGTGGCTGGTCAGGCCTCTTTATACGTTGAGATCGCCCCGGGCATTGACATTAACCGTCTAACCGATATAGCTTTAAAACAAACAGGTGTACGACCGGGTATCCAGATAGTGGAGCGGGCCTTTGGCTTTTTGGAAGTTCACTCAGACGACAAAGGCGAGGTGATCGCGGCCGGAGAAGCGATTTTGAATAGTGTCAATCTTAGAGAAGAGGATCGCCTAAAACCTAAGATCCTGACGAGTCAACTCATCAAGAATATAGATGATTATCAGGCCCAATTGATCAATCGAGTGCGTCATGGGAACATGATTTTAAAGGGTGACACGTTATTTTTCATTGAAACAGACCCCGCTGGATATACATTTTACATTGCCAATGAGGCTGAAAAGGCCTGCCATTTGAATATTGTGGAGGTCGTGGGCCATGGACGCTTTGGCAGGATCTATATTGCAGGGGATGAGGCTGAGATTGTGATCGCTCAAGAGGCGGCCCATAGGGCTGTTGAGGCAATAACAGGCCGCGAAATCAAATAAAATACTGAATAGTAACTAAATGAGGTAAGATATGGCAGAAGGGTTTTCTGATGCATTAGGTATGATTGAAACACGAGGTTTGACCGCTATGGTAG
>CAJXGR010000314.1 GCA_913053665.1 uncultured Spirochaetia bacterium | reverse complement strand
TATTCAACAACTTCAACCTTTAATGGAATGAATTTTACATAACATTCACTATTAGAATATGCTTTAATTTCTAAACCTGTTGCTAATTCTGTCACAACAACATCCTTCTTATCTCGAACTCCAGGAGTTTTAATTTCATAAATAATATTATTTGCAAGCCTTCTAATTTTCGCATCAACTTCAACCTTTGGTAGCCCCATCCGTCTTTCATTCTCCTTGTTTGAAATCATCGCGACCTCCTCTTTCTTCTCTGGCATTTTTCGAACAACCTGTCCCATTTGCGGAACCCCTCTCGCAATCCTAATATTTACATTCTTCGGCATACCTTGGATATCTTTAAAATCAATATTACCCATCTGTTTTTCTAATTGTTTAACCAAAGAGCCCATAATTTTCTCAATACCAAAAGGCAATTTTAATTCTTCTTGTACAACTTCACTATCATTCCTTCCAAGCATACCAAAATTCTCCTTATCTTCTTTTGCCTTAAACGAAACTCCACAATGAGGGCAATAGCTAAACTTCTTTTCTATTTTTTTCGCACACGATGGACATTTTTTTTTAAACATATTCTAATAAGAACTTCCTACTATTTAAATATATATATGATACACCTCTTAAACCCATTATTTTATGGCCTTGTTAAGGGTATCAAAGCTTTTTTTAATAAAAATATTTATAAATCCCTCATAAATGATGAAAAAAGTTATCTTTAACGAAAAATCTATCCCATTTGACCCCTTGTTTTTCAAAGGCCTCAGAAACTTTCTATACCATTTCCCAATAAATCTTTACATTATGAGAAGTAAGATAATATTAAAAAGTCTTAAAAAGAGCTTGACAACTTTTGAGGACTTTAATATTATAATGTTTATACTTAAGAAGTTAAGGAGTAATAAGTGGCCCATAGCAGATCAGCCTTAAAACGTATCAGGCAAAGTGAAAAACGTAATTTAAAAAACCGCAGCGTTAAGTCCAAGGTGAAAACCCTCTTAAACAAGGTGGACTACGCACTCAAGAATAATCAACCAAAAGAAGCTCAACAGGCTTACCAATCCTTTGTATCAGCCCTTGACAAGGCTGTCCAAAGTGGTCTCTACCATATAAATAACGCTGCAAGAAAAAAGTCTGGCTTAATGAAGAAAATTAATTCTATTCAAAATAAGGAGTGAAACGTTGACAAAAGCAGATATTATTGAAATAATAAGTGAAAACGTTAGTATTACAAAAAAAGATATCGGCATTATTATTGATCAGTTCTTTGAAAAAGTGAAAAAGGGTATCAGCGATAATGAGCATATTGAACTTCGAGGTTTTGGAACCTTTGGTACGAAAGAGCGTAAAGCAAGAATAGCCAGAAATCCTAAAACCAATGAAAAGATCAATGTCCCTGAACACCGAGTCCCATATTTTAAGGCTGGCAAAGAGCTTAAGGCTCTTGTAACTAAAAAGTAATCCATCAATTCACTAAAAGAAATATCTTGCCTTTTTTTAGGTGTTTCATGGTCTTGGGGTCTAAAAAAAGCCTTCTTGCATCTTCCGAATGGATCACGATATTGCTATTGTTTTCTCCCTTTACCTTATCAGCAAGAACATATAAAGGGTTCTCCCCAACAACTTCTATTTTGTAGGGAATGAGAGGATCTTTTGTATATTTCATGTATTGGATTTTTGGACGTAACTCTTTTTCCACCATATCTTTACTGAAAATCAAGTGGCCCTCGCTATCATAGATACTCGGAAACAAGGAAGGGGAGTACTTTATAACGGTTTCACTGGACTGAGATCGTTTGTAGAGGCGATGAATCATTTCTTGATACTCCTCATCCCGCGAGAGTTTAAGGAGTTGTATCCGTTCTCCAACAGACATATTGCCTTTAAAGTATAATCGCTTTTTGTCTCTCTCATAGCCGAATTTAGCTCTAAGACGCACCGGAATCCTTAATCTATGGGGTAAATTGATCTTCTCAAACACTCTATCAATAAACTTATAGGGAGTTCTCAAGTCTATTATGATGGAAGAAAACGCTCTTGGTTCCATGGAATGATCAGCTTTCCACGGCGATACAACCGGAACCACTGTATCAAACTTAAACAGTTGAAATACCAGATCACTTAATGAACCTGGTCCATAAATGGGGTATTTGACAACAGACTCAATCTGACCAGAACCCAGATAGACAGCGGGAAGTTTAATGATATGTTTTTCAACCTCTTCAAGAAATAAGACTTTAAAGTCCTCTCTATCGTTGAATAAATCTCTCACGCGATTATAGGAATCGACTTTTGTATCTAATACAATATTGAGTAGATTTCTTTTCGCTTCCTGGAGAAGTTCTTGCTCTATTTTCTCCTTTCCCATGACAGTTTTTAGTTTTTCATCCAGCTTTTCTCTGGTGTCCTCGCTAAGGTCTTCTTTATCAGCACGGGCAATGAAATATCCTTTACTCCAATTAACTCCTCCCTTTGAATATAGGTCTATTTTAGATTTCTTTGAGAAGCGGAAGTATGGGTTTTTTTCAACTGTAAATCCCGCTACGGTTATTAATAGAAGTATAAATACTAAGATTTTATTGGTCATTATAACTCTCCTTGTCTGACTTGCTGGAAAAATCGTTCCAGTCGATCCGGATCCTTGATCCCAGGTTCACTCTCCACTCCTGAAGAGACATCCACCCCATAAGGCTCTCCTGCAACGATAGCTTGACTCACGTTCTCATAGTTCAAGCCTCCAGCCAGAATGATATGACCCAATTTCTGAGCTTTTTTGGCTAGCTTCCAATTAAAAGTTCGACCCGATCCGCCTCCACCTTTAGTATAAGTATCTAAAAGGAAATGGTTTATTTCAGGATAATTATTGAGTTCCTCAAGACTTTCTTCAGAACGAATAGATATTACTTTGATGAGATTATATCCTTTAAATTGTAGACAAAAGTCCTCTGATTCACTGCCATGAAATTGAATCGTGTCAATAGGTAGCTCTGAGAGTATCTCTCGTATCTGTTCTTCAGTAAAGTCACGGACTACAGCCACTTTATTGACGAAAGGAGGGATTCGTCCCAGTATCTCATGGACTTGTGGGATCGAGACCTGTCTTGGGCTTTTACAGAAGATGAATCCCAAGGCATCTGCTCCTAATGACACAGCCAGGTCAGCGTCTCGCAAGTTGGTTAAGCCGCATATTTTGATCCGTGTGTATATCATGTTTGATTTATCGGACAAAACCTATAGATTTCACTGGTTTTTTTGAATATCTATTGAGATTATTAGTAGGTAAAGAATTAATGACTTCTGTAACAAATCTATTATCTGTACGTTTTGACAAATGTAAAATCTTTTAGTATAATTGATTTATGGACTCTCTGCAAGTGAAAAGCTTTCTGGAATCAAAAGACATTAAAGTGACCGTCAAAAGGCTGGCTGTTATTGAATGTATCTTGAGGATTAAAGGATTATTTAGTGCCATTGATCTCCATAATCAGCTTTCTGACAGGCTTGATGTAGATTTAGTCACTGTGTACCGCTTTCTCACTGTATTAAAAGAAAAAGGAATCGTTCGGGATGTCTTGAGTGATGAAAGCGTCCAGTATTTTGAAATGACTTCTATGGATAATCCTGCTCACCCTCACTTTAAGTGCTATCAGTGCCATAAACTCCTTTGCCTGCAACCCCTCACCTTTGACGATAGTTTATTTTTCATCCAATCGGCAGGTGATTTGCATATTGATCACGTATCGGTTGTTTTAAGCGGTCTTTGTAAAGACTGTGATCAATAGTTTTTCCTTTCAATAATACTTATAAAGCATGAAACAAAACATATTAAGCCAATATACTTATTTTCTGTTTTTTTTATTGACGATTTTATACTGAAGATATATTTTATATCAAAATGCAAGTCACTTGCGTTTCATTCTCTTTAATCTGTGGAGTCCAAATGAAGAAATATGCTGTAACTATCTTTTTATTAATAGTGGGATCATTATTTGCAAATAATCAGGAATCCCATGATACTCGCTCTTTATACAAAAAATCAGAGATAAATAAAGCATCACATGTAAAACACCAAATGCCAGCTATTCGTCTTGGAGCCAATATGGATATTGTAACCGGATATCGAGATTTTGGTGTTGATGCTGCTAGAGAAACACTCACCCTACGTGAAGTGGAAGTATCATTAGAAGCACAGGTAACATCCTGGCTCTATGGAATGCTATTTTTAACCCTTCCC
>CAJXGR010000313.1 GCA_913053665.1 uncultured Spirochaetia bacterium | reverse complement strand
TTGAGTATCCTTTTCCACTTGTAGTCGAAGAAGAAGTTTGGCAATTTCTCCCAAGAGATTCTTACCTCGATCCTTGATTTCAGATCTATCCGGATCAAAAAAGGCCTGACCAGGTATCGAGATCACATACCCTCTGATATCCTCTGTAACCTTGATACGATGACTTGTTTGAGGAGGTCTCCATTTGCTTTTTTGCTCTTTAAAAGCTTTAGCCAGTTTCTCAGCCGCTCTTTTAGAGGGCAAGGTCTCAACAGTCATTCCAGCTTCAGCCAAAGGGCCTTTCGTAAGGGTCAACCCACCGGGCATCACTCCAAAGGAGCCTGTGAACGAGGATAATATTAATTTAAGCTCATGCCCATCAATCTCAGCCACTGTAAACATTAATATAAAAAAGGTAAGTAAGAGAGTGGTCATATCCGTGAAAGTCGTCATCCACCCTGCTAACTGTGGACATTTTTTTTCTTTTTTTCTTTCAGCAGCCATGTCTAAATCCTCATCTAATTGGTTTCAGGAATATCCAGTCTTTGAGAGGGTGCTAAAAAGGAAGCCAGCTTATCCTTTACTATCCTTGGATTATCCCCGGATTGTATAGATAAAGTCCCTTCCAACATAATCTCTTTAAGTAATATCTCTTCATAATTTCGACCTTCCAGCTTTTTAGATATGGGGAGAAAGATCAAATTAGCTAAAATCGCACCATATAATGTTGTTATCAAGGCTACTGACATACCTGCACCTATGGATGCCTTATCTGTCAGGTTTGCAAGCATCAGGATCAATCCAATCAAAGTTCCAATCATCCCAAAGGCTGGAGCTAACAATCCCGCCATGTCAAACAAGTCCTTTCCAACACTATGTCTCGATTCAATCTTGTCTAAATCAGTATTCATAATATTCTTGACAAGTTCAGGATCCGTACCATCCACAACTAGTTGAACACCTTTTCTTAAGAATGGGTCATCTACTTCGTCTATATCATCTTCCAGAGCCAATAGTCCTTCTCGACGGGCTTTTTCAGAAAAAGTCACCAGCATATTGATCATCTCACCAGCGTGTTGCTCTTTCTTGTTAAAAGCATGTCTCCCGACAGTCCATGCTTCCTTGAGCTTCACTAATGGGTACGCTACAAACATTGCGGCCAGCGTACCGCCAAAGGTCGTCATAACAGATCCTGCATGAAGGAAAGCTCCCATGCTGCCGCCAGAAGTATACACTGTTGCGCCGAGCAGGGTCAAACCTCCGATAATACCTATTACTGTTCCTAAATCCATATTTCCCACCTCATTGTGGTTTCTTAATTTTCTAAATACTTATCTGATAAGAGTTCCAATACATTTAAATCACAAAAACCTATCAGATCGTTGTGTCATTTCCTAAAAGTCCTATCTTATGTCGATAAGCTATGATTTTCTCAATCACTTCCTCACAGTCTTCTTTCACAATTAGTTTGCGATCCGATAACATCCTTATAATGGTGTCTGGAGTACTCTCCATCGTTTCGATTTGATGGGGATTTATGTATAACTGACTATCATTGAGTCTTGTTAGTTTAATCATATTCTTTTTGTCACCATCATTTCATAGTATACTTCACTTTTAGATATTTGTAAAGACTTATTCGTCAAATATTATCAAGTTCTTGTGAAAGCGAGTGACTCATCCACCCGCCTTCTGTCAAAACCTTATCTCTTCAGGGTTAACAACTCTTGTAACATTTGATCGGAAGTCGTAATAATCCTTGAGTTTGCCTGAAACCCTCTTTGAGTCACAATCATATTGGTGAACTCTTCGGCCAGGTCCACATTGCTCATTTCAAGGACTCCCGCTATAACCTTTCCTTTGCCCTGTGAATCAGGAGTGCTCACATTGGCAATCCCTGAGTTATTGGATAAAACAAACAGATTCTCGCCAGCTTTCTCTAATCCACCGGGATTGATAAACGTAGCCAAGCCGATTTGGGCAATGTTCTTCTTCTGGCCATTCGTGTAAGCACCAGTCACCACACCACTTTGATCAATTTTAAAGGACTCCAGATAGCCCATGCCATATCCATTCTGAGAGACAGCTTTTGTAGTACTGGCGCTACCTTGCTGTGTGACCCCGTCGAATTCTTCTGCAGTTCCTAATTTCAATTTAACACTCTGCTCACGGCCAAGAGGAGAGCCATCATTCACACGAAAAACCACATTAGCTGTTAATTCGCCTTGTGACACAGTATCTGGGAGGGTATCAATTCCTTCTCTTACAGAGTTAATAGCCCCTTTACTGTTGAAGTTAAGGATAATCGTATTCTTTCGATCCCCTGAATCTTGAGTCACATTGCCCTGTTGACCCACATCAAAGCGGACGCTGTTTGCCCGGATAAGTCCTGGAGAGGATCCTTGTACTTCAACTTTCCCCTGCCATTGGTTGGTCCCAACTTTCACAAACCTTATTTTCATTTTATGAACATTCCCCTGAACATCATAAACATCAATAGATGTCTCATGAACCTGTTTGTTTCGTATTTCCAGGGCAGTAGGACTGTCTGGATTTTGTACAGGAGACAATTTAGAGTTCAAGTTGGACTTGTAGACCACCTCAGTAGTTTCTTTTGCCTCGAATTTGTCACCTATAGGGACTTTAATATCCTCATAGGTTTTAGAGGTATTTAAGTAAAAATTGCCATCTGCGTCACGTGTCGAGTTCCAACCTTGTAACTTTAGACCATTGGCCGGATTAACCAGATTCTTGCCTCTATCTACATTAAAATTGCCTGCGCGAGTATAGAAGATTTGATCGCCTTTTCGTTGGATGAAAAAGCCCTCTCCCTGAATAGCCAAGTCTGTTTGCTTACCAGTAGTCTGTAAGCTTCCCTGATACATAAGAGTATCCACACTGGCCACCATCATCCCAAGACCCACCTGCTTGGCGTTGGTACCACCCTTTGCATCTGTAGGTTTGGACGCACCTTGAATTGTTTGGGAGATCATAGCCTGAAAGTTGACCCGTCCCTTCTTAAAGCCATTCGTATTGATATTGGCAATATTATTACCGATGACATCGGTTCTCAACTGGTGATTCTTCAAACCGGACACACCGGAGTATAATGATCGCATCATAAGCCTTTTCTCCTATTAGATTGATGATAGTGTCCTTATATTATATCTCGACTTCCTGATCTCACTATTAAAGGGAGATCTCTTATTTTTTTATGGATAACGGAACTTTAGTATGGGTCGCCTCAATCCGTATTATATCTTCTGGATTTATAAGTGTTTCTCTAACATTCAATAAAACCTTTCCACCCTTTTTTTCGATGGCCTGAACATTCCCCTCACTGGTTCTTTTCGTAAGCCTATTAAACCATGTTATCTTTTTCCCTAAAAGAGTATAGGAACCTGTGTTAGAGGCTTCCTGAATTAAACTACCCATTTTCTTGTTCATACGTGTCATTTGTTCCAGAGACGAAAATTGGGCCATTTGAGCGATGAACTCGTTATCCTTCATAGGACTTAGGGGATCCTGATGTTTTAATTGGGTCACCAAAAGCCTTAGAAACTCATCCTGGCCTAAGCTCTGTTTATGTTTCAATCCCTTTCTTTTGAGTTCAGCATTGACGGCATTCGCCATATATTTAGCGTCGGCCTTCTGAGCCTCACTTTGAAACATGTTCAGCTTTTTGGGTATCTTTGCAGTCGGCCTCTGGGGTGAGGCTAAGCTATGATTGATTGCTGATGATTCCATTAAATCCTCCGGTATTTACTATTATTTATATACATTACAATAAGTTAAATCACAAGATTCACTTCACGGGCTATCCAATCGGGGACCAAATACCTTTGGGAAAGGACTTCTTCCGGCATATGAATATCATTATTCCTTGTTCTATTGTGCTTTAAGGACATCTGCCCAAAGTGGGTCTCTCTCTCGAAGTCGGAATCCCGTCCATGACTCCCTAAAGATATATCAATCTCATTAAACACCAGCCCACGAGCCTCCAAACCTTCCTTCAGCATATGAATATTCTGTTCCAAAAAGCTTTTCACCGCCTGGTTTTCTACCATAAAACGCCCCGATACGGCCCCGTCCTCCACGATAATCTTAAGTCTTGCTTGTCCAAGAATCTTAGGCTCCAACTGTATCTGCATCTCGCTTCTACGGGTGGATAATATTACAGAGGCTTTACTCACGATCTGATCAAATAATTCACCCGGGTTTTTGATGTTAGTACCCGCTGGAAGCTTAAGTCCACGGTAAGATATAC
>CAJXGR010000312.1 GCA_913053665.1 uncultured Spirochaetia bacterium | reverse complement strand
ATCTGTCGAGCTAGGAAGCTCGACCTACAGGTCAATGGACTCTCTCTGAAAAAACCTGTAGGTCGGACTTCCCAGTCCGACAGAGGGTTAGCAATTTTAACTTATCCCGAACTCACGTTAAATAACCTATGAACAAAGGGTTTTAAGGAGATACAAATGGAAAAAATTGACTACAAGAAAGAACTGAAACACTTGTACAAGCCGTCCACTAAGGAAGTGGGAGTAGTGGATGTGCCGAAAATGAACTTCCTCATGGCTGATGGTGAAGGCGAACCAGGTTCTCAAAGCTATCAGAATATTATAGAAGCCTTATACAACCTCTCATACACCCTTAAGTTCATGATCAAAAAGGGGACCCTAGGAATTGATTACGGAGTATTGCCTCTTGAAGGGCTATGGTGGGCTGACGATATGTCTAAGTTCAGTGTAGAACATAAGGAAGACTGGAAATGGACCCTCATGATCATGCAGCCTGAACATGTGACATCCGATCTTTTGGATGAGGCTATCAATCAGGTAAAAAAGAAAAAGAATCCTCCTGCATTATCTAAAATACGCTTTGAGCCTTTCATTGAAGGAAAATCGGCCCAGATCATCCATATAGGGCCCTTTACCGAAGTGGGACCCACTGTTGAAAAACTACATGACTTCATTGCAAAAGCTGGCCTAAAGCTGTCCGGCAAGCATCACGAAATATACTTGAGTGATATAAGGAAGGCTGATCCAACGAAATGGAAGACAATCATTAGACAGCCTATGATTTAGACCTATAAATTGAGGTGATTATAGAAATACTTACGATGATTACAGAATGCCTGAAATCAGCAAAAAAAAGACTATTTCTGAGAGTTTAATTTACTGTCCTGGATCAAATATTCATTATCTTTATATATCACTGATGAAACAGTAATTTATCTGTCTCACAGGGGTAACTACGGACAATATACCCATTTCCTTTGATTACGGAGTATAGCATGACAATTCAGGTACCCGAAACCCTTGAACAGAGTGAACAATTCTATACGGTTAAGCTAAAAGGCGCTTCTTATGTGGAGTACAGACAATATCGTGAGCAAAAACGCAATGAGGTCACCCTTTCTACCAATCTTCTTGGCATTGTACTGGATGGAGCAAAGATTCTTCATATAGATGGTGTGGATTATCGTATCCCTAAAGGAAATGCTGTATTCCTTAAAAAAGGGACTTATTTCATGTCGGAAGTATTGTGTTCTGAAGAAGGATTATACGGAAGCATGCTTTTTTTCCTTAAAGACCAGTTTTTAGAGGACTTTATCCATGAGCTTGGCATTTATCCGGTGGACAAACTTTTAGCCAACGTTCGATCCGACGCGAAAAGCCCCCCCTCCATTTTCCAGCTGAATGTATCACCATTCCTGAAGGCCGGACTGGAGTCTCTTTTCCCTCATTTTGACCATCATCATATTCACGCATCCAGTTTGGTGAAACTAAAACTCTATGAAATCCTTTTAAGTATCCTGGGCTCAGAGGCTGGTGACGACTTTTCGCACATTTTAAATAGTATCTATTCACAAAAGTCCGACCTGATTTCCTTTATGGAAAGGAGTTTTATAGAGCCCAACTCTGTTTCTCAGTATGCTAAAGATTCCGGGAGGAGTCTCACGGCCTTCAAAAAAGAGTTTTCAGATACCTTTCATGAGTCCCCCAAAAAGTGGGTCACTCGCAAGCGATTGGAACGGGCTCATATGCTTCTCACCAATACGGATCGGAATGTCACAGAAGTCTCTTATGATGTGGGATTTGTGAACCTGTCCAACTTTATCACTCTTTTCAAGAAACAGTATGGGGTTACTCCAAAACAATTGCAGAAAGCCTGAAATCGGTAAAATTAAGTCTCCATCTGAAAGTTTCGCTTTCCATTATTGATTAACTTAAAAGCATCACATATTATTGGAGTATAACATGCTTTTAATGTCTAAACGAGCCCATTCGTTGATTTCGATCATATTTCTGATGGTTTTTATCCTGGTTTCACTAAATAGTTGTGAATCAAATCATAAACCATCCAGTCCAATCCTTCCTTCTAGTCTCTCAATCAACAGTCCTGGATTGTACCCGGAAGGTCTGGCCTACGATAGGAAGTCCCATGCCTTTTACATCAGCTCTGTAAAGAAAGGTAAAATCACAAAGGTCAGTCTGGACGGTAAACACCAGGTATTTGCTGATGACAGACGATTGATCTCATCTCTAGGACTCAAAGTAGATGAAAAGAGAAACAGACTGATTGTTTGTGTTGCCGATCCAGGTGTGGGTGAAAAAAGCAGTAAATCGACGCGTGGTATGCTCGCGGGTCTCATGATTTATAATCTGAAAAATGGCAAAAAAGTAAAGTACATCAACTTAGGTAAAATGGCATCCGGCCCTCACGTGGCCAATGATCTGGCCCTTGATAATAATGGAAACATCTATATAACAGACAGCTTTTCTCCTGTTATTTATAAAGTGAATCGAAAAGGCAAAACGTCCATACTGATGAATGATGAGAAAATAGCTGCTCCAAAGGGGGCTTTTGGGCTAAACGGTATTCTTTATCACCCAGGTGGCTATCTTATCGTCAGCAATTACGCTACAAGAAAGTTGTACAAAATCCCTCTAAACAATCCCAGTGGTCTCAAGGAGATTAAAATAGATCAAAAGGCATTTACTAGAGACAAGTTAACAGCCGATGGGTTAATCCTGATGGATCCCCAAACATTAATACTTGCCAGTAATAATCTGGCAGGCGGCAGTAATGGTGTGTATAAACTGACTTCCAGTGACCATTGGTCGTCAGCATCCGTGATAGACAAGTTCAAAACGGGTAATACTTTCCCTACAACCCTGACTAAAGCAGGTGATCAGGTCTTTGTTTTGTATAGCAAATTGCATATGCTTTTTGGTGGGAACAAACCAGAGGCCAGGGAGTTTGTCATCAGAAAAGTCCAGTTCAAGAAATAAATCAGACGTCAAAGGAGAGATAAATTATGGCTGAGAAAGCAACTTTAATAGCTACCGGTGTCATCAATCCGGATGAAATGGAAGCATTTGAGTATTATACAAGTCACGCTTCAGTCCTTCTGAAGGAAGGAGGAGGGGAAGTAATTGGTAAATATAAGGTGGTTCAGCATCTCATTGGAGAAGAGCCTCTTTCTGCCTTTCTGGTCATGGAGTTTCCGGATGACCCATCCATTATAGGGGTCTTTGAAAGTGAGGAATATAAAAAGTTAATCCCTTCTCGAGACAAGGCTTTCAAGAAACTCGATGTGTTTATTGCTCACTAGTCCTAAGTTTTATGGTTGTAAGTATCTTTAATAACTGATACAAAGATGGTAATCAATAATAGTGCCCATTTATGTCATTGTTATTAAATTACTTGCATCCATATACCCATGTCTTATAGTGTTCAGTTCAACAATGTCAAGACTTGGAACAATCTGCTTTTATAAGGGATTCGACACTGGATAATGTTGTAACTATATAAGGTACAAGTAGTGTGTGACACATTTTAAAGACAGCTATACCTGTAATATTCTGGTTCAGTATGTTATCCCCATGATTAATGATGATCAAAATAACTCCTACAATAATTGAATACCTAAGAGAACGTCGAACAATACTAGGCTCAAAAGCCATTTTAAAGTACTTTCTCATAAATAAGCCTCCATTTACTTTTATAATTTAATGCTTTAAGATGTATTATTCAACTCTCTTAAATAAGTTATTTGATTCCCGGTTTTTGACAGTCTTAAGATGGATTAACACAAGTCATCCTGGCTTGTTGCAGAAAGCTGGGCCATCTTTAGAACGCCGTCTCCCATACATTCTCGAAGTTCTTTGACCCATTCGATGGCTTCTTCTTTGGAATCGGCACTGATGACCGTGAAACCGGGAATCAGTTCTTTGCCTTCGATAAAGGGACCATCCGAAATAGAGAATTTGCCCTGATCTAATTGAACCTGAGTGGTTTTCCGCGGAAGTTGGCCGGTGGCCACGATTTTTCCTGAGTTAAAGGATTTCTCCATAAACTTTCCCATCTTGGCCATTCCTTCAGGGGATGGGGGAGCCATGGATTCTCCTTCTTTTAATGTGAAATAAACAAAAAACTGCATCTTGATACTCCTTTTTATGACTTTTGGGGTATTTTGAAAAACTCCCAAGTCATTTGTTTTTTTATTTATTAGTAGTCGAATAAAAGTTCTCAAAAGGGACAAATATATAGAATTATTTTAATATTTTGCAAAG
>CAJXGR010000311.1 GCA_913053665.1 uncultured Spirochaetia bacterium | reverse complement strand
CCTCTATATACTTTAAAAAGACGGAGTCTTGTGGATAGAAGGATGAAATGTGGGAGTAAGGTATTTTAGTATTTTGTGAGAACATAGAGCCTTAGGATTGGGTCGTGATAAACCAATAAGTAACAAGTTTATCTAATTGCCTTTAGGGGGACGTTTTATACGTTGTAGGGGCGACCCGGCGGGTCGCCCCTACAACGACTGGCTAATTCGACGGTTTCTTAAACCTACCCCTACAGGCAATTATCACTAAACGCTTTATCATTACCATAATTTGTACTGAATAGAATTGACTGGACTTGAACATTTTGCTATTATTATTTATCATCATGGGAACAGGACAAAATGAAAAAGATTGAAGCGATTATACAACCTGTCAAGCTGGAGGCTGTTAAAGAGGCCCTTGCGAAAGTGAATGTCACACGAATGACGGTAGGAGACGTTCAGGGTTTTGGCCGTCAGAAAGGCCATACGGAAATATTTCGGGGTCAGGAATATGAAATCACCTTTCTCAGAAAGATCAAGTTAGAGCTGATCGTTAATGATGAGGCTGTCGAACCAGCCATTGAGGCGATCATAAAAAGCGCTCGATCCGCGGGTGGGGGGAAGATCGGCGATGGGAAGATCTTCATCCTCCCTATTGATGACTGTATTCGTATTCGTACGGGCGAAAGGGGCAGTGAAGCGATTTAATTCACTTAAAGGGTATGTTCATTGCCAAAAGCCGGTCTTTATTTCATACTGCTTGTGTTTTCCATCTTCATGATCCACTCAATCACTGCTATGGCCATAGGCGGCTCTTTTTCTAAGCCACTTAAGGAGTTAGGGGGTTGGTTGGAGTTCTTTCAATTGACCTTTTTCACTGTATTTATCATCTATGTCACTGGTTTTGCCGCTTTTCTCGTCTCTCTATTTATGATCCTACTGATTAATGTGAGTCTTTGGGCTGTCAAACTGAATCTACTGATGTCTTTGTTTTTAGACATTGCCAAATGGACTATTGCCCTGGTCTCTGCTCATAAAGCATTGGCCCACATAAAAATACCCCTTCCCGGATCCCCTAAAAAGATTAGAAAATGGCTATTCGGTTTATGGATCCTGCCTTTCTTCTTCGCTTTCATTGAATGGATCATCCTATCCTATCTAAAGACAGAGAAATCCATTCCTTTGAGATTCGATAACTGGTTTCATTTCATTCTTGCTATAGTGATCGCTTCATCGATTTACGTGTTTTTCTATCTTTACTTTACACGATCCAAAAGGGTCAAGGCTTTTTATGGTTCTAATTAACTCTGTAGGGGCAGACCCACGTGTCTGCCCAATCCAAAGGGCCATACAGGCAGCATAGAGACGAATGCCCCATCTCCGTACGGGTTCAACATGTTGAACCCGTACGGAGATGAGGTGGAAGGGTGAATACGTGGGTTCACCCCTACAAAATGCTGTCATTTCAACGGTTCCCATGAATTGCCACTACAGATCATAATCTCACCAGATTAATTACTCTTATTCTTAAACAGTGAGTCAATCGCATTCTGGTCCTTAGGATCCCTCTCAGACACTGGTTTAGTGTTCGTTGGAGGAATCAATGAACCCCGTGTTCTTTGTATATAAGTGGTGACGCCTGACTTGGTCGTACCATTTCTCCTTGCCGCTTGGCGCCTGGCTTGAGCAGCTTTCGCAGCTTTGATTTTAGCGGCTTTGGCTTGAGCAGCCTTTAATTGAGCTGCTTTTAGTTGGTCAGCCTTTAATTGAGCCTCTTTAGTCTTGTCGTCAGGGACTTCTTCACCATTTATCGCTGGGTCAGACGCCGTATCAACATTTTCGCCGTTGTCTTGACCTTCCCCTAACTGCTCCAGCTCTTTAAGGGAGTCCAGTTTGCTAGACGCCATCCGAATCCCATTGGTCACAGCAAGCGACGTGATCGTTGCTCCAGCAATGGAATTGATCCCAAGCTCTTTCATATACTCCTTTTTATCCCTCGGCATTTTCTTGGGTTCTTTCCCGATAAAGGCCGCAATAAATGGGTTATTATTCGCTTTCACACCAAGACCCGGCGTTTCATTATGTTCAATCATTCGATAGCCAGTTATCTTATTCTCCCTGTCAAAGCCAATAAGCATGCCAATATTGCCGCCATACCCATTTGGAGCAGAAAACTTAACAACTTTTCCCATGAGTTTCGCCTTCTGAGAGTTAGAACCCGGGATATAGGCTTCATGGTAGCTTATCATTTTAAGTTTTTTATCTTTAAATCGTTCTTTGAGTTTATCATACTGGATCTTACTGATAGTAATAGGTTTAGCCTTCAAATTGAGGCCGTCAATTCCACTCGATTTATCCCCTTGATTCACAGTGAATATTATGACATCCTTTTTTTCTAAAAGGTCAAAACCTTGAGGGTTGATCACGTCTTTAAAGATTGGGAAAGCCCCGCTTTCCTTTTTTTCTTTTGTACTCCCCATTTTCATGAGGTATTTTTCTATGATGTAAATCGTTGGAGTGTATCGAACGCTGTTGAGATCCTTTGTTTTATCATAAAGCTGCTGGATGGCTTCCTTGTATTTTGGATTATCCAATAGCTGATCCAATCCGCCTTTTATCTCCTTTGACATCAAACCCAGGTAGGCCAGGGTTTTATGCATGGAGTCGTAGTGACTTTGGTTTGCGACCCGATCTTTGGACTCATCCATATGGATTGCTTCGCCGACTAGAGTCTTGAACTTTTGTTTGGAAGGAAGCTCATAATGAACATAGGCGTTTTGAAAGACCTTTGAGCGGGCCCTTTTTTCCACAGCCTCTTGAGCTTTCTTAATTGGGTCAGCTGTCACATGATTTAAGAGGGCCAGGATCAATACTAATATACCTCCCAAGCCCCCGAGGAGAAATCCTGTTCTGGTTATATCATTACTTGTCAAGCTTTTAAGTTGAAACATTCCACTATCCTCAAGTTTATTTTATTCCTTTGTGAAGGCATTAAAAATAACATTATTTAGCAATAAAAACGAGTATTATTTTCCAATAAAATCCTCTGTTTATTCTTAACGGACGGGTGAATGGATAATAGGGCGGGTTTTCGATGGACCAAGTCCAGGTGACATAGAAAAAACATAGAGCCCCACCCTCTGGAGGGAAGGGCTCTATAGATGTGTTTATCCGCTTAAACTAAGCGTCATTTATACCTCACCTGTAGGGGCGACTCGGCGAGTCGCCCCTACAGTGGAATAGAGGACAGTTTAAATCGCCGTATCGCCGCTCTCACCTGTACGGATACGATGAGCTTGAGATAAGGCCGTGACAAAGACTTTCCCATCACCGATTTTCCCGGTCTTTGCCGTCTCGATAATGGTTTTAACTATTTCTTCGACTTTATCGTCTGAGCTGAATATCTCGAGTTTCACCTTTTTGGTGAAGGCCACAGAGTATTCCTGGCCACGATACATTTCAGTATGACCTTTTTGATTACCGTATCCATCAATGTCACTGACGGAGAGTCCCTTTATCCCGATCTTGTCGAGGGCCTGGCGGACGGTTTCCAGTTTTCTTGGTTGTATAATAGCTTCAATCTTTTGCATCGTTCACCTCCTTAACGTTGCGAAATTCTAAAATCAGCATAAGCTTCGGCACCATGCTCACTAAGATCAAGTCCTTGAGCTTCTTCCTCTTCACTGACTCGAAGACCCATAGTTTTCTTCAGGATGAAAAATAATATCAATCCCGCCCCAAAGGCAAATACAAAGGCCGCTCCAACTCCAATAGCCTGAACAACAAACTGATCCCAGCCACCCTTATCGGTTGCTAAAAGTCCAATTGCCAATGTACCCCAAGCTCCGGCTGTTCCATGAACGGATATAGCCCCAACAGGATCGTCAATCTTAAGCTTGTCCAGTAAAAGTACTGAGAATACTACTACAATCCCTGCAGTGAGACCAATGAGGGCTGCAACAGCAGGTGTAGAGTCTGCACAACCTGCTGTGATAGCCACTAATCCAGCTAAAGCTCCATTGAGAGTCGTTCCTACGTCTGGCTTCTTTAATAGAGTCCATCCAGTCAATAAAGCACCGACTGCCCCAGCCGCCGCCGCCAAGTTAGTGGTGACTGCAATTTTAGATAGATCAACACCCAGTGCGGTTGTGCTTCCTGCATTAAAGCCAAACCAACCAAACCATAAGATTAAAACTCCTAGACCAGCCATGGTAAGACTATGTCCAGGTATTGGTTTCACTGTACCATTAGAGTAGCGGCCTCTACGTGCCCCCAGCATTATA
>CAJXGR010000310.1 GCA_913053665.1 uncultured Spirochaetia bacterium | reverse complement strand
CAAAGATTAAATTAACCAATTCAGGGGATATGCATAACCTACGAAGAAACTTGATCAAAAAAGAGGAGCTTCGCTTTGTGGAGCCCATTGGATTAGTGGATACAGGGGCCATCTCATTAATTATTTCCCAATCCATTGCGGATCAGCTTGGGGTGGTGGCCATATCCAGAGAGGTTGTTGAGTATGCAGACGGTCGGCAGGCGGAAGTGGACATGACAGAAGCCATTCACATAGAACTGATGGGACGTCACGCTGTAGCTGAAGCCTATGTCTTAGGTGATGAAGTATTAATCGGCCAAACTATCCTGGAGTTGACAGACCTTCATGTGGACTGTAAGGGTCAGAGACTGATGCCCAATCCGGCCCACCCGGATCGTCCTGTAGCAATGGTCAAAGCGGCCTCATAAATTATACCGTTCAATCCTGTTGCGTAAGGTATTTCGACTGATCCCCAAAAGATTGGAGGCCCTCACCTGATTTCCTTTCTCCTTCTCCAGCGCCTTTTTTATAAGAATCTCTTCTATTATGGGGAAAATCCCGTCGCGTGTTTCGTGGGGTACTTCAAGGATCTTCTCAAAGACTCTGTCCATGAGTTCATGAAAATCGCTTTTTAGGTCATCCAGTGACTGGGTGGGGCTAGAGGTGGGCTCTATATCGTCTTCTGTAAGGAGATCACTGTTACCGACCACTACGCCACGATTTATAATATTCTCTAACTCACGGATATTGCCAGGGTAATGGTAGGCCATCAATTTATTGAGGGCATCATCGCTCAGGCTTTTAATGTCTCTATCATACTTTTTACAATATCGTTGGATGAAAAACTCGGCCAGGATGGGTATATCTTCTTTTCGTTCGCGTAAGGGGGGCAAATGGATGGTGATAACGTTCAGGCGATAGAATAAATCTTCACGAAAGTTATGCTTACTGACCTCATCCTGAAGAATCTTGTTGGTGGCCGCGATGATACGAACATCGGTCTTTAAGACTCTGTTCCCCCCTACACGTTCAAACTCACCAGTTTGTAGAACTCGAAGGAGTTTAGCTTGAAGAGCCTGGTTCATATCTCCAATCTCATCAAGGAAGAGTGACCCATTGTCTGACTTCTCAAACTTCCCCAAATGCTGATAGATAGCTCCTGTGAAAGAGCCTTTCTCATGGCCGAAAAGCTCGCTTTCCAATAGGTTCTCAGGGATGGCGGCACAATTGATGGCGAGAAAAGGGGCATTTTTCCTTTTACTGTGTGAATAGATCGCACGGGCTACCAATTCTTTACCTGTCCCACTCTCACCACTAATGAGGACGTTTACATCTTTTTCAGCAATCTGACCAATGGTTTTATAGACCTCTTGCATCTTGGAGCTTTTACCAATAAGAACATCTCCATGTTCTGGGATCTGCTTCTCTTCGTCAGGCAAAGCCACATTTTCATGCATACGACTGCTGTCTTCAATGCCTTTCAGGACAAGTTCTTTGAGTTCCTCAGTATTAAAGGGCTTGATGAGATAGTCATAGGCACCGAGTTTCATAGCTTCAATAGCGGTCTCTGTTGTTCCATGGGCCGTTACAATGATGATAACAAGTTTTGGATTGATCTCCTTGGCTTTCTTAAGGAGTGTGAGGCCATCGATTTTAGGCATTCTAATATCCATTATGACGAGGTCCCAAACTTGACTGGACAGTTTATCCATACCGTCCTGGCCGTCGTAGGAGGAGGTGAAATTAAAGTTGCTCTGGTTAAAGGTACGTCTGAAAGAGTAGTGGATGTTTTTTTCATCATCTATGAGAAGTATTTCTTTTTTTTGATTCATAAAATCCTCGATATGACTGAGAGTAACTATTGCTTATGTCTTAGGAAAATTGGATGGCAATAACTAATAAATATTATATAGAATCATTGATGCTTAGAATTTAATAAATAATGGGGAGAATGAATTTATATATTCATCTTAAGGCATATTTCACTTATCTTATTATCTAATCATAAAAAGGAGACTTGTAGCTGAATATTTCTCTGAATAGAATGGCAATTATTTATTTTTTTGTTAAATAACTTCTTGACGATTTTTTTGCATAATGTTATTATACTGTTGACTTAAGAAATTTGAGGGGATGGTATATCCTGAGCTTTAGATTTTTATAAGTCAAAATAAAGCACGCTGAGGAGAAAAAGGTATGACAAGAGGAGTAAGAGCTGTGAAATCGAAGAGTATATTCTTTATTTTCACACTTCTAACCGTTTTCTTCTTGAGTAGTCTTGTATTTTCACAGGACATAAGCCGTGAGAAATCTTCCTTTAAGGAAGAACTGAGCTATACAGCAGATCAAACCTGGTACGCCAAGAAAGATTGGAAGAATGGTTTGTCTGAAGTAACTCAATCACGACAACCAATGCCCTGGATGAAAGCTACTTGGGATGAAAGAGTTAATTACTTTATTTCCCGACTAAAGAAAGGCGATAGAAAAGCTTTTCTTTATGTTGAGTACGGCCTCCTTGATGGCTATGGTAATCCATATAGCCATAGAAGTGCACGAAGTTACCCAACACCTGTTGGTTCTGTTGATAGTAGAGGGGTTGTCTGGAAGCTACATAGTGTAGCTAAAAAAAGGAATACACGTGTTGAAAACGTGTTGACCGAAGGCAATGCCAAGACTCGAGCAAATGTTGTTCGAGCCATCCTTCAAGGACTATTCAACAAGGATCCTCGGGTTCGAATGGTAGCCGTGAACTTATTAAGAAGGTTGCGTCCCGATCCGTCAATGGCACGGGATGTTCGAAGAGCAATGCTTCTCGAAACCGTTACGACTGAAAGGTCTAAATGGAGAGAGAAAGACATTGACATTCCAAGCATTGAAAACCCAAGATTGGGTTGGAATGCTGTAGCGTGGTCCGGTGGTGGAAATCCAACTCCCCTGGAAGCACGTTTTAGAGATGGGACAAAAGGTGGTCTAGACGACCTACTCAATGGAAACAAGAAAGGAATCTATTTGCAGCAAGGTTTGTACCGACGAACTGAGCGAAATGACTTTCCTACTGAAGTTGTGAGAATGGATCAGTCTACACAAGTCAAGACTCGTCAAAGAGTTTGGACCAAATCATCCCTGCTTCGATATGGAGCAGATTCTCAGGTCAGTGGTTTTGAAAGCCATTATGGACTTAGAGAAGTGGAAGTGATGCCCAGATCAGTTTATCTCTATTTGGATTATCGGGATCCCGGTACTCAAATAAATAGAGAAACACTGTATTACGCTTATCACAGCGTTTGGGAAGAAATGAAGAAATTGGATCTCTTTGTGACTCGCTCCGTATGGGTTGCGAGAATTAAACGAGGAGATATCAAGGCCTTAAAAGTCTTAAGCAAAGACAGTTTCCGCACTCTGGCTGACCAGATTGATGGAGAGTCTTTGACTTATGTTCCAATGAAATCTACAAGCTTTAAAATCTTTGGAGAGGCTGAAGCTAGAGCGATTATTGTTGGAATGCTTGAAAACCGTGTTGTGAGCACACGTGAAGAGTGTATTCGTTTCTTGAAGAGACTTTTTAATCATCAAGGAACAAGTACTGCCACAAAACGGGAAATCAAAAAAGCCCTTAGAGAAGCTCGAAGACGAGAGCTGATCATTGACACAATTCGAGGACGTCATGTCCATGCCGAATTGGTTGTCGCTAGCCAGCCTGATGACTGGTGGGGTGAACCAGATGAAATCGATACCAGTTCATTTGCAACGGGTGCTCGAGGTCGAAATCTGGAAATCTACAGAACCCAAGTGGAATTTCCTGAAGAGGAAGATATAATTTATTATGACAGAAGGAAGCCTGCTGGTGTCTCAGCAAATATTAGCAGGCCAAAACTATACGCTCGATGCCAATGGCCAACGTATTTCAAATAGGTTGGAGATTGGTCAGGCGCAAATCACCCCAGCATCAAGCAGCGAAATTGATTTGATCTCAAATCAGCTAAAAACACAAGGCGAACTGAGTTACAGCTATGACCTCAATGGCAATCGATTAACCGAAACCGGCCCTGATGGAACCGTGAATTATCACTGGGATGCTAGAAATCGACTCGTAGCCATTGATAAACCCGATGGCCAGCGACATGATTTTATCTATGATTTTGCCGGTAACATGATTCGCCACGACATCACCAACGCCGGTGTAACCATCCGCCAGCATTATGTATTAGACGTATTTACCAATGTAGTCTTTCAAAGTCACAGTGACGGCGAGCAGTTTTCTATCTTAACAGGATTAGGCATAGACCAACACCTGGCCTT
>CAJXGR010000309.1 GCA_913053665.1 uncultured Spirochaetia bacterium | reverse complement strand
AAGGGAATTGTTTTAAGATATTTTATCAATAAGTACATGCCTATGTTACATATAAAGATAATAATTTATTGCTTATTTTGAATCACTTTTGTAAGCTTAGTGATAATGACTGGTGAAAAGGTCGATTGCAAAGTGTTCATGACCGCCATCCGCCGTGGGATTTCCTTTAATAAAAATAATAGACAGGATGAACAAGATTTACAGGATATTTTTTAATTTTTCATAGGGAGAAGTGTTAAATGATGAGTTGGAGTTTCTCTTTTGTAGATCAGGGGTTGGGATTTTCTATGCTAATTTTGTTGACTTCTAAACCGATTGCCGATATTTTTGTATCAGGAAATAGAAATGCTTACAAAATATATAGATAAAGCTATGGCTAAGGCTGTGTATGGAAAATTGGAAGACGGAACCTATGGTGGAGAAATCCCGGATTGTCCAGGAACCATTGCTTTTGGAAAGGCTCTGTATGAATGCCAAAGTGAGCTTCAGGCTGCCTTAGAAGATTGGTTAATGAACAGCTTAAGACATGGTGATCAAATACCCATTATCGATGGAATTAATTTGAATCTAAAGGAAGCTCCTGTTGCCTAAATGGGCACCATGCAAAAGAAAAGAGTTCATCAGGAAACTTGTTAATCTTGGTTTCAGCAATCTTGAACCCGGTACCAGACATGGGGTGATGAGATATGGCTCACACAAACAAATTATTCCTAGTAATATGGAATATTCAGTTCCACAGCTAAAAATGCTATTAAGACAAGTTGAAGAAAAGATTGGTCGAGGAATTTCTGTTAGGGAATGGGATGATCTATAATCTCATTCTGTTTTCCATGGTAGAATGTTGACAGTAATGGAGTTTGTAGGTAAAATCAAGATGAAACTCAAAGTTAGGTGGTGTCCTATTTAACTTTTGTTTTTCAATCTCTTGTAGAACAGCTTTATCTGCGATCTTATAAAGATAAGACTGTAATCATACTGTTGATTATAGTTGACTTATGCATAATTTAAATGGGAATTAAACTAGTTGTTTTCTTTTTATAAGCTATCAGAATAGATAGCCTGATATTCTTATAATCCTCTTTGGGAGAGGGAATAAAAAAATATACCTCTAATATTCCTTTCAGCAAAGGATTCATAAACAAAAGTTTAGTAGGACACCACCCCGTAGGAGAAATTCAGTTAAATTGCTCCAGAGCTAAGTTCCACAGAAGGTCGTTGTTACTTCTTCTTCTGGCAGAGGTGTTACTCGATAAAAATCCAGGTTTGGCTGATAGACATAAGGATTCTTTAAAACCTGGTTCATTTCATTAAAAACGGATAGGTCACCAACGATGGCCTGTTGTATGGCCCGTTCCACTTGATGATTTCTAGGGATATAGATAGGATTGACTCCATTCATTTTCTCTTTGACAATAGCCAATTCTAAATCTTGATCTTTTAGTCTATTGGTCCAGGCCGTCTTGAAGGTATCGAATTCAGTCGTTTGCTTAAAGGAAGAATCAGATGGATTGTCATTGTCGACAAGTAGGTTTTCCAGCTTTCTAAAACTCAAAGTGAAGTCGAGCTCTTCTTTTTCCAGGTAATCAAGCCACGAAGTAATAAGTTTTTCATCATTTTCATGGGCTTGACCTGAGACTAGGCCAAGTTTTCTTTTCATTCGTTCGATCCATTCATTTCTAAAAAGATCGGAGATGGTGGCAAGTTCGCTATTTAACATTTCAATGGCTTTTTTCTTGTCACTGTGTGCAAGGGGAATTAAACAGTCAGCAAGTCGTGAAAGGTTCCACTGAAGGATAGGTCCTTGGTTCATGTAGGAGTAACGACCATCCCTATCAATAAAGCTATAGACTTGATGGGCGTTAAATTGATCCATAAAGGCACAGGGACCATAATCAATGGTTTCTCCAGATATAGACATGTTATCAGTATTCATAACTCCGTGAATAAAGCCTAGACTCATCCAATTTGAAACCAGAGAGACTTGAGCTTGTATAACCTTCTGTAGAAAGGAAATCGCAGGATTTGTTCCACTTTCTGGGTAGTGACGCTGAATGGAGTAGTCTAAAAGAGTTTTGAGTCCATCCAGATCGTCTTTTGCGGCAAAGTATTGAAAGGTACCAATGCGAATGTGGCTTGAAGCAATTCTCGTAAATACCGCACCAGGAACTGTTTCTTCTCGATAAACCAAATCACCTGTGGCAACTGCCGCGAGGGCTCTGGTGGTTGGGACTCCCAAGTGATACATAGCCTCACTCAAAATATATTCACGGATCACAGGTCCTATCGCGGATTTCCCATCTCCATTTCTTGAAAAAAAGGTTTGCCCGGATCCTTTAAGCTGAATATCAAATCGTTTGCTATCGGGATTAACTATTTCTCCAAGTAGCATAGCCCGTCCATCTCCAAGTTGAGGCACAAAATGTCCAAATTGGTGACCCGCGTAGGGGAGGGCAATGGGATGAGATCCCTTGAGAAGTGTTTGACCAGAAAAGAAATTAGCAAGTTCTATATCCGATTGTGAGCCCAGATTTAGGCCCAGATCATCTGAAAGATTTTCATTGAACGCTAATAGTTCAGGCTTTGAGAAGCGTTCAGCAGTGACTTCTTTATAAAATCTATCGGGTAGCTTATGATAAGTATTATCAAACGTCATGTATTCTATCTCCATTAATCATCACGATTATTATAGTGCATAGGACAGAGAATATAGACAGTACATTAGAAGACTGTTTAAGCCTTATTATTTTGACAATCATCGCATTCACAGATCTGCCGCAAGCGTTGAAAAGTATAGATGCCGCTATCATGCTGATCTGTCCACGTAATCACTAAACCATATCGTCCTGACTGACCTATCTCTACAATTCCGGCTTCAGTGATATGTCCTGTCATTGTACCGATCTCACCAAAATCACCTCCCCTGCATTCTGCACAAGGACAGTTTTTACGGAGTCTCACAATATCCCACACGGATCGATGACTATCCTGCCAGAGGATAATCAATTGTTCTTTTGTATTGGCAATGCGTGTAGGTGTGACATGATCATTATTCATTGTTATAGCCTTGAATAAAGGGGATTATGTGGCATAGTTCAGAGATGATTAATAAAAGATTTACCTTGTAAAGTTAATATAAAAACCGATGATAGGCAATCTATCATACTGTGAAACATGAAAGAAATAGATCACTTATCTATGGATCATTGGTTGAATTACATTAACAGCTGGGACAAAGTCAAGGCGTTATCTCCTCTAATCATAAGGACTGCTACAGGCTGGACTTCTCTGGGTGGGACCTCTTTTATATAGATACTTTTCTGTTTAACTGATCGACCAGTCGTTGTAGCCAGTCCATTTCTTTAAATTGTACAGAGAGAGACAAAAGAGATTTTTTTAATACTTTAAGTTCTTCTACTTCCTTAACTTCATCTGAGATTCCCTTTGCTATCCGCTCATTGACCTTATCAATGGCTGAACAATGATTGATGATTCGCTTCACCAGGTTTTGAGCTATCATTTTTAGAAACTCAGGACGAGCTTCTAACACTTTTTCCAAGTCCTTTTCCTTGATGACAGATAAAGAAGCATCCTCTAAAACCATGAGAGTAGCTGTCCTTAGACCTTCCTGAAGAAAATGAATTTCCCCTATGATAGTTCCCGGCTGGTGAATTTCAGAAATGGGAATCTCATTAATGATGGTTTGTAACTTACCATTCTTTAATATATAAAGCTCTTCACCCGGCTCTCCTTGTTTACAGACAAAGGATCCCCGGGGGAATTTCTTAGTAAAACTGTCTGTATCCTGAAGAGAGGGCTGGTCATTTTTATTAACTTCTTTCATAAGGGAAGAGGAAAAGGCTTTTCCCTTTGTGTAGGTTATAGAAGAGATTTTCGACTGATACAGTTTTTCTAACCAAGGGTATCTCCTCTGTTCATACTCCTCACCAAGTTTATCTACTGTCCAGGCAAAGATCATAGAATTTTCAAGAGATAACTTTTCGTTCATGCCAAGAGTTCCCAATTTCTGAGTAAGGATTTGGTCCAATTGAATCAACGTTTGAGCCAAGCTTTTATTGATTTGAAATCCTGTATTATGCTTGTGAAGGTAAAACAGGAGAACATCTTTAGACTTTTTTTCTATACTAATATCAGTATCCTTTGTGACACTAAATATACGAGTTGGAGGGATTTTATCTTTTCCAAGGATATGCTCAAGAAGTCCAAAATAGATATTTTCTCCCTCTAGAACAAAGGAATCTTGGTCATTGATTTCACACGTCAC
>CAJXGR010000308.1 GCA_913053665.1 uncultured Spirochaetia bacterium | reverse complement strand
TCCACCATTAATAGTGGTGCTTCTTACTAAACCACCGCTATTAGAATTATAAATGAAGAGCAAATAATCAGGATAATTACCAACTTTAACACCTTGGGTGATCACGATATTATAAGTTGTTCCTCCTGTTAGAAAGATACTATAATAATCGTCGTCTGTATGAATGTGCAAAGAAGAGGAATAAGTGGTTGATAGAGAGATAGGTGTAGCAGAAGCCTGGTCTTCATTTGGCTCGTAAGTGTCAGCTGGAACGCCTGCCCAGCCATTTGAAGTATTCCATCCAGCAGAACAACTTGCATTATAATCATTAGCCGTGAATGCTAGAAAATTACTATGGCAGGCTAGAACTTTATAAGTATATTCATTAGCAACTGAAGGATCAGTAGTACTATCCAAGCCCGCTACTTCTGTATAAGTTGTTGCAGTGTAATTTTGTATTATTGTCGCTGGCCCTGGATATCGAACCAGCCAATAACTGTCGGCAACAGAGTTTGGATTCCATGTAACAGTAATATTATTTAAATCGCTTCCTTTAGTAGCTTGAACATTTGTTGGATCGGCTAACTTAGCGAAACCACCATCCACAGCACTGGCCAGTCCTAAACCAATAGAAAAATTATAAGCCTTTACCATGTAATAATAGACTAGTCCTTCAGTAGGATTTGTGTCACTAATAAGTAGGGAGGTTGATCCTAATTCATTGACCAGTTCAAAAGGGCCAGAAGGCGACGTAGATCGATAAAGATAATAGACATCAGCCCCTGAGACAGCGTTAAGAGATATACTGACAAGACCAACAAAACCACCATTACTTGCTAAAACTCCTGTAGGAGCAGAGAGACCTCCACCAGTCGGGTTAGAGATGAGTAGAGTATAATTTTCAGATGATCCAAGGCCAGAAGTACTATAGATTCTGATATAATAATCGCCTGTGGTTTTTGGTGAAAAATGAATGATGTCATTTCCAAAAACGGTATCGGTTAATTTTTGCTGGCTTGAATTATATAAAGTGATGTAATAATCTCTTCCAGCTGGTGACGTTAAGGAGATAGTATAAGCAGTTTGCCCTGTTAGGGTAACTTTGTAGTATTCATAATCTAAGATACCTAATACAGTAGCATTAATTGTTGTATTTGTACTGATAATAGCAGCATTAGCAAAATCATCATTTGGCTCGTAAGGATCATTGGTGATTGAATAACTCGCTGTAGCAACCATCGAATCAGCTATAGCTGATTTATAGGCGATGGCTTTGATCGTTGTTGTGGAAGATACTGAAATCGGCCCACTATAAAGAGTTCCGGTAGTCGATGTTGGTGCAGCTTGTGTACCGTCTCCCGTTGTATATCTGATAGTAGCTCCCGATGTTGTTGTGAATATACTAACACTCTGTGTGGAAGCATAAGTTCCGGGAGAAGGGCTAAATGTTGGTGTGGCCACCTGATTGTTGCCATTTATGTTATTCCCATTGACTGTTCCCGAAAATGCAAATGTCGCCCCTCCATTTGATACGGTGACACTTAAGGTAAATTGGATGGAGCCTGTCCAAAGACCGCTAAAACTGAGATTGCCGGCCACTGTCATTGTAAAATTACCATTGGAGCCATTCATAGTGACCGATGTTGTTCCATTTATTATATAACCACCAATACTATAGTCTGTATACGTATAGAGTATATTCATACTATAATTGGGTGAACTAAAAGAGCCACTTCCTGACGCTGATAAGGTCCCTCCATCAGGACCATTTATGGATCCAGATATGGTAAAGGAAGAAGCACTTCCTGAGATTGCAAAGGCGGCCGGGACAACACCAACAGGATTTTCTTTTGTTAACTGAATGTCTAATTCCAATAAGTAGTGTTTAATAATGTCTTTTTGTTTTAGTGAAAGTTTTCCTGTATGAGTCCATTCGTTAATCCCTTGAAACATGGCTAAATAAGCTTTTATTGCCGGATTAGTGTTGTAGGCTATTCCCTGATTAGCGGCTTCCGTGACAAGCTGATTTGTTGCATTCACTGTCTCTTGAATAGTCAATTGAGCCGCAAGCTTTTCGTTCTCGGAGGATGTTGAACGGTTAATATTAGCGGGATCATCTCCACTACAGGTCATAAAGAGGCCGAGTGATAAAATAATTGTTAAATAAGTCGCTATGGTTTTTTTCATTATTCTTTTCCTTCGTATTTTAGACAGCCGTTAGGCTAATTAGGGATAAGGTAACATTAAATAATAGAAAGTCAAGAATAATTTATATTATAACGATTATATTTTCAGTAGATGTGAGTTGCTAACAATCGCTTACTGAAGGGCAACTCATAGATTGATTATCTCTAATCCTAAAACATTTATTAAATAAATGGATTGATCACAGGATTGATGTGTTTATCCGTGAATGGAGAGGTTTATTTTGTAAGGAACGTATTATGAATAGACGAAAATACACTCTATACACACTCGATAAAAACAACAGGTTTTTAAAAGATTGTCTCCATCAGTATCTTGAGGATGTTAAGAGCTTTGATGACCACTTCACACCAGAACAGTTAGCCAAAATAGAAAAGTTTAGAAAAGACCATCAAACCAGGGTATATAAAGGCCGAAAACCTCACAAATACCATCCATAAGACAAAACAATCAATTCTTCCCATACTCCGGATTGAAAATCATCACGTTAAGAAACTCTCTGGACACATTCACCTTTAGCTTATCCCCCCTTTTGAAGGGATATTCCTTGATTGAGTCAATCTCTACTATGCTCTGATCATCCATTAGGGAGTGGATTTCAATGGTTTCCTCTTCGTGAAACACCCCGTCCCTCATGGAACTCCCCGTTTTCGTACCCACATACATCTCTCTGGCCAAAAACTTACCGGTCCTAGCGTTCCGAGGAAAGGGCCTTCCACCCGCCGATCTGAACCATCCTGTGGATCCAGCTCCGGTAACAATCAAAAGGCCGCTTGATTTCTGTTCCTCAAACCTGTCCTTAAAATGAAGAACATAACGTGACATGCGTGTTCCGTTTTTCTCACCCACATAAATGGTATCAATCGCTTTCTCTATGGGCTGATCATTTAAGTGGGCCTCCAGGCGTACCCAATTTTCCACAAGATAGGTCTCAGAGTGGATTTGATCGACCATCTCCTTGAGATTGAACCTGTTGCAGGTGGATAAGGCCCCCTCACTTTTCAGGTTGTCCGATCGTACGTTTAAGAGGAGCTTTCCCTGTACGGAATTGTGAATCACATACTTGAAATGCTCATCCCCTCCGATGGAGACAAGCAGGTCTTTATCGTCTGTTTGGGTTTGAGGTAAGTCAGGGGTATTGATAAAAGTGCTTTCTGGAAGGAGTTTCTTTGCCAGCCGTATGCATTCTCTTTGTTCCACATGGCTATCTACAATGACTTCATGGTGAATGTGTTCCTGATTGTACTTTCGGATCAACGCCCGAGTATTCAGATTGTAGGTTCGTTTGTCATACTCCAGCTTGCTGAACTTACAGATCGCCAGAATCTTTTTTGGATCAATCATTCCTCTACATCGCAAATAAGGTGAAATAATGTCTCAAGCTGGCCTTCAGCAAAATCATCGCCCGGAGTGATGGTGATCTTCTTTTGGGTTTTATTGAACTTGAAGTGAAAACCTCGACTTGACTTCTCTATAACATTGTGATTCAATGTTTTAACCTCTTTATCTCCCTGGATCCGGAGCATGAGGGCCTTTTCAAAGGTCACGTAGGGGATATCTCTATACTCTTTAAAGCTTTGCTGATAAAAAGTCTTGAACTTATCGATCAGTTTCTTTCTGAGTTGAGTGTCCTTCTCTTTTTGTATGAGATTCAGTTTAGACTTTAAGAGCTTGACTTTTTTGTATCCCAGACGGATAAGATCATCTTCCTGGATGAAGTCCTGGTGTTCCAGCTGCATTTTGACGATGCCAATATAGTCCGTTATGGTGGACTGATGGAGCTTAGGCTCGATCCTATGGCTGATATAGTCCTTCCATTTGGGATAGAGGGGGTCTGCCTTATAGAGTTTGAACTTTCTAATCTCGGCGAGGGCCGTACCGATTTTAAAGAAGTTGCTTTGGATGGTATGGATGCAATCTTCAATAAGATGGAGCCGTTCTTCGAGGAGAAGCTCCTTCTGGTGATGGGTTAGGATGACACGATGCTCCATCCCAAGAGCTAGCCTGGGAAGAAGCTCTTGCTTATTCTGAACGTTGATCGTTGAATTATCCATACATAGAATCCTTTCAGTATGTGATTGATAGGGAAAATTATACTACAAGAATGAGACAAAGTCAAGGATTATCTTTTAGTGGACATAA
>CAJXGR010000307.1 GCA_913053665.1 uncultured Spirochaetia bacterium | reverse complement strand
TCTTCGAGCTGTACAGTATCTGTCTCCGTTTTAAAGTGAAAGTTAATGCTAGCCGCCTCTCCATGGACTGGAGGAGTTCCTTCAGCGATCAGGATGGGGGCATTAAAGTGTTCTTCTTCAAGTATTTCTTTAATTTTATCTTCATTGATACCATAGACAATGCCTGCCTCATCAATGAGGGACTGGATCTCGTGTTCTTCAAGGATCCGGCCCGTCAGAATGGGTGCTGAGACTGTGACAAATGCTTTCATTTCATCATTACTTATTTCAATGGTGGCATGACTGTCATACTCAGAGTTAGGGATATAATCACCTACTTTCACCCACTCACCACTCGCCTCTTTCACGATATCCTTGATTTGACCACCATTATATCGCGTGAAACTCTTACTGACAAGAACATTTACGGCTTCTTCGAAGGTAACGCTTTGGCCACCCCGTTCTGGAGGTGTGATCTTGATGTAGGCGCCAGTGATCCTCATCACCATTCTAGCCAGACCATCAACAGGGGCAAGTGGTTCTGGCTTAGAATCAATCAGAGGTTTAAGCTCAGTCGTCGCTTTAGACTCTTCAGTCCCGCCAATGGAAAAATGCAGTCGATAAAGTTTTTTCCCAACCCCCAAGACTCCCTTGCTCCCCTCTTCAAGGATTTCATAGTCCAATTGATCCTTGGGAAGCTGAAAAAGAGATTGGGCTTTCTCAAAACACTCATCCAATGAGTAACCTGTGATTTCTCTCCCGCCTGCTGCCGTTGGTGACTGTGCTCCCCCCCCTGACTTCCTAGTTTCCCCTCTTCCCTGGGAGCTATCGTCTTTTAACTTTTTCTTTAAATCGCCGAAAGAGGCCATATTTCAAAACTCCATATCGTATACTATTATAAGTTAATAATATTTTATCGAAAAAAACCCTTATATATAATAATTTTTATTAGTTTTTTATTTGCCTATATAATTGATTGATACAACGTTATTTCTAAAACCCCTTTAAATTGCTTATCAGGACATCATAATTCTACATTGACTTTTATTTATGATTAACTATTTTAGAGAAAGTATACCAGGAAATTGAGGAGTATTGAAATGATTAATAAAATTGAAGAATATTTAGGAGCCCAGGCTAAGGACTTGCTCAATCATGAGTGCAGTACGATTCCCAAAGCTTTGATCCATTCACCGGGCCCAGATTTTGTGGATAAGATTTTTGTCCCCAGCAACCGGCCCATCAATGTTCTTAAAAACCTCCAATATCTATTTAACAGCGGTCGACTGGCCTCAACAGGGTATCTGTCTCTTTTGCCTGTGGATCAGGGGATAGAACATACTGCCGGAGCTTCCTTTGCAAAAAACCCCATCTACTTTGACAGCGAGAATATTGTTAAATTAGCTATAGAAGGGGGATGCAATGGGGTGGCTTCCACTTTAGGTGTTCTAGGATCTGTTGCCAGAAAATACGCCCATAAAATACCCTTTATCTTAAAGTTAAATCATAATGAACTTCTCACTTACCCCAATACCTATGATCAGATTATGTTTGCACAGGTTGAACAAGCCTTCGATATGGGCTGTGCGGCTGTTGGAGCAACAATCTACTTTGGCTCACAGGAAAGTAACCGGCAGATTATTGAGGTCTCCCAAGCCTTCAAAAAAGCTCATGATCTGGGTATGGCGACGATTCTCTGGTGCTACCTCAGGAATTCTGCCTTCAAAGCAGATAAAGACTACCATGTGTCCTCTGATATTACTGGTCAGGCCAATCATCTGGGTGTCACCATTGAGGCGGATATCATAAAACAAAAACTACCAGAGAATAACGGTGGGTTTAAAGCTGTCAAGTTTGCTAAAACCGATGAGAAAGTCTATACTGATTTGACCAGCGATCATCCTATTGATTTAACTCGTTATCAAGTAGCTAATTGCTATATGGGTCGTAATGGATTGATCAATTCAGGGGGGGCCTCAGGGGATAATGACTTTGCTGATGCTGTCCGAACTGCTGTGATCAACAAACGAGCTGGTGGCACGGGTCTTATTTCTGGTCGTAAAGCCTTTCAGCGGCCTATGGAGGATGGTATTCGTCTGTTGAACACCATCCAAGATGTCTTTGCTTGCCCTGATGTGACCTTGGCCTAGGATGCAGGATAAATCCATTACAATATAAAGACTTGTTGCCGAATTAATTTATATATTTAAAAAAGTACTTGACAATGCAAAGTAAAGGGCTTATACTTTTCAGTAATATTATGGAAATAAATAAAGCCTTGGATCACATCTCGGAAATTCACAGACACCTCTCAAAAACTGAGGTCTATAGAGGGATAGGATCTTTTCCCATCGCCTTGTCTGGGCTGATTACCTTTATGGCAGGATATTTCCAACCCCATTTTGTCGCAAAAGATGATTCACTCGCTTTTATCATCTATTGGAGTTTCCTCGCCCTGATCAACCTAACTTTGGCGTTTGGGGTCATAAGTTATAACTATTTCTTTCGGGAAAGCCCTATAGACCGCAAGCGAACTCGAGCCACAATGGGTCAATTTCTTCCTTCCGTTTTGGCAGGCCTTATTATTACTTTCTTTCTAACTTTAGACACCAGTATTCATGGCTTATACTATGATTCAATGAGTAATAACGAGGCTCTTTTTTATCTACCCGGCATTTGGGCCACTTTATTTGGTCTAGGAATCTTATCAGCCCGTCCTTACCTAGCTAGACATTTCATTTGGGTAGCCCTCTATTTTTTCATTGGAGGGATCAAATTATTCTTTATGGCTGGTGATAAAACCAGTTTGACTCCCTGGGGAATGGCTCTGACCTTTGGTTTTGGCTTATTATTGATTTCGGGAGTATTTTACTGGAGTAATGAGAGGCAAAACAATGACTGACAAAGAGAAAAACTCGGGACGTTACGCCTATGACGGCTTGGACCGTATCATTCACGAGAAGGCTCGTTTAGGGATTATGACCTCCCTGTTAGCCAATAGAGATGGCTTGCTTTTTAATGATCTGAAAAGCCTTTGCTCCCTTACAGATGGTAATTTAAGCCGTCACATCCAGCATTTACAAGAGGAAGGACTGCTGGAAGTGTGGAAGGGATTCAAAAATAAGAGACCTCAAACCCTATGTCGTCTTACTGATGAGGGGAGAGAGCGTTTTATTGTCTATCTTTCTGAGCTGGAAAAGGTTGTGAAAGATGCGTCTATTACCCAAATACAGGAGAAGTCTCTAGGGAAAAGGCCTATAAACCCTGATGAGGGATGGATTCCAGCTTAGGTTTCTATTTTTTTATCCATATACTTTGCAATACAAATTATATTGCAACATAAGGTGCATTATGACAGTTATAAAAGCTGAGGCTATGGGCATGTGTTTCGGTGTTCAGAATGCCATCACAAAAGTCAACAACATTACAAACCCCCATGAAGTAACGATCTATGGAGAGCTTGTCCACAACTCTGAAGTCCTCAAAAGGATCAAGGATGATGGTTTTCACATTATTCCTGAACTAAACAGGCCATACCTACCCATTACTGAAAAAATCTTAGTGACAGCCCACGGGCTGAGTCATAAGGAACGTAAATGGCTTGTCAGAAGAGGCAAGAAACTCATTGATACGACCTGTCCTCTGGTCACAAAGGTCCATAACGAAGCTCAAAGACTAGAAGGTCTGGGCTACACAGTAGTTATACTGGGCAAAAAAGATCATATCGAGGTCAAAGGGATTATTGGGGATTTAAGTCAATACATTGTTGTTGAAAACGTGGATGAAGTCTATCGATATAAGATAAATCGCCTTGGAGTCATTTGTCAAAGCACCTGTTCTCCCGAAAAAGCCCTCTATATCTTGCAAAGAATCAAAGAACTCAACCGTGAAAGTGAGATTCATTTCACTAACACGATTTGTAAACCCTCCTGGGATAGACAAATGGCAGTTCAAAATCTCCTAAAGACTGTTGAAGCCTTGGTTGTCATAGGCGGTAAGAACTCTAATAATACAAAACAGTTGGTGAGTCTTGCTCATAAGAAGAACATCCCGTGCTTTCATATCCAAACAGTGGATGATATTGACTTAGAGCAGTACAAAGACTTTTTAACCATTGGATTGACGGCTGGAACGTCGACTTTAGACTTCACCATCGATGAGGTTTATGAAAAGCTTTTGTCCATCAATGAAAACAATAGGATTAAAGAAAAAGGAATGATTCACAAAGAAAAGGAGAGGATCAATATGCTAAACTGATTCTAAATTGTCCAGTTATAAAACCTGTCAGCTGTAGAGACGCATGGCCATGCGTCTCTACAGCTGACAATTCATAAACCTTTTGTTAGAAA
>CAJXGR010000306.1 GCA_913053665.1 uncultured Spirochaetia bacterium | reverse complement strand
GAAGGGGTAGAACAGACATTCCTGTCTGTTCGGAAACAAATATAAGGTCACCAACTAGGTATCTCAAAAACGGGAATCTATTTTTTAACGTCTCCTTAGTAGCCCCATTCATACGGGTTGAACATGGAAACTGTTGAATTGAACATTTAATGTGGGCTATAATCGATCTTCTTATCCCCTTTCCCAACCTCCCACAAAATGGGAGAGAAGTAAGAAAAAGCCGTCTCCTGGAAGGAATTGGTCACAGAGAGACTTAAACTCCCTTTGTCAAATAGCTTTGTAGAGGTCCCGAACTCACGTCAAATACTCCTCATGAAGTCAGATACATTAGGATCACCCAGTCTCTCACAATGATATTTGTTTTCCCCTAGATTTCAGGCAAATGAACATAGCGAGCATATTCCCGATAACGTTCTTTTATATTTTTACTGTTAGCCTTTTCCAGCCCCTTAATCCCAAAATGCTCCACGTTAAATGATGACACAATAATGGCATAACAGGTGGCTTTCTTGAGAGTCTCAAAATTGAGTTTACCCTTCTTGTCAAGATAGCTGACCAGACCTCCTGCAAAGGAATCACCGGCACCTGTTGGGTCGAAAAGCTCTTCAATGGGGTAAGCGGGAAGGGTGAAATACTCACCGTTCTGACCGAAGACGGTGGCCCCATGTTCCCCTTTTTTAGCCACCACATATTGGGGACCCAAGTTCAGGAGGGCGCGTCCGGCTTTTATGAGGTTGTCGTCTCCCATCAGATCACGAAGTTCCTGGTCGTTTAAGACCATCACTTCCACCTTTTTAACGACCTTCATGAGGGACTCTTTTTTATTGTGGATCCAAAGATTCATGGTGTCCAAAATCGTGGCTTTCTGCTGGGTCATTTGCTCTAATACGGCGTATTGCAAATCAGGATCAATGTTCCCAAGAAAGAGAAAATCACTCTTAAGATACTTTTCGGGGATTTTAGGGCGAAAGGTCTCAAAAACGTTCAGTTGGGTGTCCAGAGTGATGGCTCCCCCCATATCTTTTTCGTAATACCCCTTCCAGCGAAAGGTTTTACCCCCATCCACAATCTGAAGGCCCTCTACATCTACGTTTTTATCCCGGAAGAACTCAAAACCTTCTTTAGGAAAGTCATTCCCCACCACGCCCACCAGGTTGATCTCACTCAATAAAGCCGCCGAGTTTGAAAAGTGTAAGGCTGTTCCACCCAAAATATCTTCCACTTCTCCCTTGGGAGTTCTGATGGAATCCAGTGCCACTGAGCCTACAACAGTAATCGCCATAAATACCTCTATAATTCTTTTAAGTCATATGAGCCGTGATCCAGGATTTGGGAGATGGAATCTTGAGTAGACAGCTTTCCAGTGGACTCCCTAAGAATATCAGGGTCTGTTTTAGCGGACTCTAAAGCATGAAGGCGATCGTCTGCTTCAATGACTCTCTCAATGTAGTTCGTCCTGATTTTGTAGTCATAGATCCGTAATAAGTATCTTGCCATTCTTGATCCATCCTAATATATACCAGACTGATTTTAAATTATCCAGTTATAAACCCTGTTATCTGTAGAGACCCATGGCCATGGGTCTCTACAGATGACCATTCATGGAAATTGTCGAATTAACAGGATTTTCTTGAATCAAAGGCCTTCTTTTTTATAATCCCTTTTAGACACAAACTTACCGTTTCGATAGACCTCTTCAGCAATGAGATGGCCTTTTTCGTAGTATTCTATCTTGCGAGCGTAGGTCCAGCCAATCTTGTGGTAGTAGGTGGCTTTTTTTACGATATTTCCCTTTCGATTATAATGATCTACAATATAGATATTTAGAGGCTTCCCAAAGGCTCCTGATCGTCGGAACCAGTGTCTGGCCTTAAGAATCCGAACGATTTTCCCTTCGTTGTTATAGGAGACCACATAGACCGTTTCATTATTCCTGAACAATGGACGGGACTTCTTTCTACCGTCTTTTTCAGTGATCAGCATGGATTTTGGTTGGCTAAAATACCACTTTTTTTGTTCCTTATCGTAAAAACCCTGATAGAAGTATCTGGTATGGTAGACGTTCCCTTGACTATACAGATTTTGGCTGCTCAATAAACCAAATAATAAAACAAAACTCATTAATAACGTTATGATTCTCATCACACCTCCTGAATAAATTGGACTCCATATCGGATCGACAGACCCCTAGGATTCCATAAGTTTCTAATTATAGTAATAATAAAACGAGATGTCAACGAGAAAAGTTTTTATGGGTACCACCCCATGAGTTGGAAAAAGTTAATACATTTGCCACAGAGTCACGGAGACTCAGAGAATAATTCTTTTTATTCCTTTTTTTAATATTGGAACGTTAAAATTAATTAAAAGCCCTAGCCTTTTCTTTGTGAGTCTCAAATAAGACAATAATTGTGCTTCAAATACTGGATTCATCATATCCACCGCTTTCAATTCAACAATAATTTCCTTCTCAACTAATATATCAAGTCTATGTTCACCTAATTTACTTCCCTTGTACAGGATAGGTATTGTGAGTTGATTCTCATATTGAACCTTACTTCAATTCAAAACATAATGCCTTTTCATAGATAGACTCTAATAATCCAGGGCCTAGATTACGATGAACTTCAATCGCACATCCTATAATTTTTTCTGTAATACTATTTAAAGCTAAAGTATTATTAACATTCATAATTTTTTAGTCTCTCAGAAAGTTAATTATTCATCCCTACTCAGTGTCTCCGAGTCTCTGTGGCAATATTATTATATTTAAAATCACAATTTATCGTGTCACTTGGTATATCACTTATTGAATTGTTACCAGCTAATGAGTTTACATCGAGTTTTTATGTTCTATAATCCCCATTGATTTTAACGTAATCATAGGATAAGTCACAAGTGTACATGGTTTTACTGTATTGACCAAGACCCAAATTAATCTCGAGATACAGATCGTGATTCTTCATGTACTGAGAGGCCTCTTGGTCCTTGAAGTCTGTTCTAAGCCCTTTCTCAACTAATAGTATATCTCCTAACTTCATGTCAATCATAGTCTCATCCACTTCACAGCCTGAGGCGCCCACTGCATAAATAAATCGGCCCCAATTGGCGTCTTCACCAAAGAAGGCTGTTTTCACCAATAGGGAGTTAGCCAGGTGAGAGACACATTTCTGGGCATCCTCTTGCGATAAAGCCCCTTTCACAGCTATCTCTATAAACTTGGTGGCCCCCTCCCCATCTCTAACGATAGCTTGAGCCAGATAAAGAGCCACTTCCTTTAACGTATCTTTATACTTTTGATAGTCCTGATCTTCCTTGTTGATGATGGGATTTCCCGCCTTCCCATTGGCTAAGTGAATCACACTGTCATTGGTGCTTTGATCCCCATCCACAGAGATCGCGTTAAAGCTCTCATCCACTGCTTCAGTCAGTGCTTTATCCATTAAAAGGGGGGCGATGGATAGGTCTGTGACGATAAAAGCCAGCATGGTCGCCATATTGGGAAAGATCATACCGGAACCCTTCGCTGAGCCATACATTCGGACTTGCTTGCCTCCAATTTCAAAGTGACGAGTGATCTCTTTGACTTTCGTATCGGTTGTGCAGATGGATTGGGCGAAAAGACCTGGCTTGTTTTCCTTTGACTCAATCAGTCGGCAGAGCTTTTTAATCCCCTCTTTGACTGTGTCCATAGGAAGAGGTTCACCAATCACTCCCGTGGAAAGAGATAAAATACTTTCATTCTTAACTTTAAGTTCTTCTTCGGCTAATCGGGTGAGGATGTAGGCGTCTTTAAGTCCCTGAGAACCAGTGAATGAGTTAGCACTCCCGCTATTAACGATCAGTCCGTGGATGGGGCTATGCAGTCTCTCGCGACAGAGTCTTACAGGGGCCGCCTGGATTTTATTCTTAGTGAACATACCCGCATAATGACATGGGCCTTGTGAGTAAAGGATCCCCATATCCAGTTCACCGTTTGCCTTGATTCCTGCAGCGATACCATTTAGGAGGAATCCTCTAGGGTAGTTTTTTTCAGACATCGTTTCTTCCTAAGTCGTCCAGGACCAATCGTTTGTAGGGGCAGGTTTTAAACCTGCCCCTACAAACGATTATTACTAAGTGGTTTATCACACCTGAGAAAGTTTTTAAATGGCCTGTATAATACCATTTTACTACAACCCAAAAAGGACTATAAAAAACCGTATCGCTTCGTGAGAACACTATTATATTGTTTGCCAGAAATCCGAAAGCTTGACCTCAAGGGGAGCCAGGACTTGACTTGAATAGACCTCTCCAACAACCATTTCTTGATACGTTTTGTTTTTTAATTGATAGAACGAAAAGCTTTGATTGTCAGGATC
>CAJXGR010000305.1 GCA_913053665.1 uncultured Spirochaetia bacterium | reverse complement strand
ATTTGATCCTGTCCTGCTCATCTCTTTTCAAGCGATGCTCCCCGCGAAAACGATCGGCGTATTCCACCTTTTCCTCGGGATATTGTACGGTAACCTTCTTAAGTTTAATTAAATGCTTGAATGTATTGATCAAACCTTTCAGGATAGCTGGTAGATACAGCTTTTCCAAAAGGGTCATTTCTTTATATTGAGAACTATAGGGTATTTTCTTGTCGACAAGATCCATTCACATCTCCATATTGATGACTAGATCACCAAATAAACTTAAAGACAGCAGTGAGTACGATATTCAATAAAGCCAATGGGATTAATATCTTCCACCCTTGCTTCATAAGCTGATCCCAACGAATTCTCGGTAAGGTCCAGCGAACCCAGATAAAAAAGAATAACATTGCTGTTACTTTTCCCATAAATACAGTGATTGAAACAATAGCTATGACAATAACACTGCTTGAACCTGAGGGAAAGAGGGTCTCTATCCAGGGGAACGACCATCCGCCAAGAAATAAGGTAACGATTATAGCAGACATGGTGGCCATTGCAATGTATTCACCCATAAAGAACATGGCAAACTTTAATCCACTATACTCAGTGTGATAGCCACCCACGAGTTCAGACTCCGCTTCCGGCATATCGAAGGGTAGACGGTTGGTTTCGGCAAACGCTGTAATCATGAACAATATAAATGCTAAAGGTTGGGTGAAAATAAACCACCCATTCTCTTTTTGATACAGAACCATATCATTTAGATTTACAGAGCCCGCTGACATCAAAAGACTTATAACAACTAGTCCCATAGCGATTTCAAAGCTTATAATCTGTGCCGCCGATCGTAAACCACCTAATAAAGAGTACTTACTGAAAGAAGCCCAGCCTCCATAGGCCAAGCCATAAGCGTTTATGGAACTGACTGCAAGAATAAATAATATTCCAATCCCGATGTCAGCAATGGCTAAATTGCCTCCTAATCCCCAGTCCGTTGTCCCATAAGGTATCACGGCAAACGTTATAAGAGGAGGAATGAAGGCGATCAAGGGAGCTAAATTATATATAAACTTATTAGCCCTTTCTGGGACAATATCTTCCTTGAATATAAACTTGATCACATCAGCCACAGGCTGAAACAATCCCAAAGGGCCTACACGATTAGGCCCCAAGCGATCTTGAATAAATGCAGAGATTCGTCTCTCCGCCCAAAGGGACATGGGAACCGTACTCACAAGGGCGACGGCTACAATAATACATTTAATTACAATGATAATAAAGGCTTCGATGATAACACCTCTTCGCTTATTTACTCAATAGGAATCCCATTATCCGTTATCGCCCTATAATTGACTTCTTTAAAAGCGTTTAATGATCTCATTTGATCAAAGACACCGGATGCCGAGAGAACAGAACCTTCACCCTTCAGGGCATTCATAAGCTCTTGAAGAACAATAGAGTCAGCTTTCCCGCCTCCAATAGGGTCTATCGCAGGCAATATTCTTTGTAGTCTTTTCTGATCATTGATATAACTTCCACTCTTTTCCATGTATGTGAGTGACGGCAAAATCAAGCTTGCTTTCTTTGTGATTTCACTGTGTGAGTAATCCATAACGATTGTGTCACGTACCTTATCCAAGTCATCCATCAGTTCCTTTGGAACCTTCCCGTTAGGAAGACCACCCAGAAAAACAAGGGTGTCAAGGCCTTGATTTATCCTTTCCAACAATGCCTTGACAGGTCTTTTATCAAAATAATCCGTACCAAAGATGGTTTTAATCCCCTGGACATTGGGATTTCTATCCCCACTAATCCTGAACTTCGGGAATATTTGATCCTTTTCTCTCTCTTTCATAAAGAAGAATACATCGCTTTCATTAAGAAAATCTTTTGTGAGCCGCTGAACCAGATACAAGGTCTCATTATCATTCCAGGCTGAAACAAGAAAGGCCAAGGACTTGCCTTTGTTTTTATTGATTGAGTCTTGTATTTTCTTCTTAAAAAGGTCGATTCCTTCTTTCCAGCTGATATGCTTGCCTTCAGCCATAGGAGATTCTATTCGACTCGCATGATGAACATAGTTGAAGTTCAATCTCCCATAGTCACACATGAAGCTTTTATTCACGTCCTGATTGTCCCTGGGTACAATTCTCTTGATTTCATTGTCCAGCGAGTCGATCCGAGTATTACAACCCACAGAACATTCCAGGCAGATGCTATTTTTCTGTTCCATAAACCAGACTCTTGCTTGATAAAGGAAATCAGAACTGACCAGGGCACCCACGGGACAAACATCCACAACATTCATGGACAAAGGGTTTTCGATTTCCATCCCCGGGAAAATATCAATCTCAGAGTGATCCCCACGATTGAAGACAGCTAATTCCTGAGTCCCACTGATTTCATCCGTAAAGCGAACGCAGCGAGTACACACAATACAGCGAGTCCCCCAGTATTTAACGTGGCTTCCAAAATCCTTAGTGTGTTTGACGACCTTTTCTTCTTTAAATCGACCCACAGAACGGCCATAAGTGTAGGAGTAATCCTGGAGTTTACACTCTCCAGCCTGGTCACACACAGGACAATCCAGGGGATGGTTGACCAGAAGGAACTCCATAACGCCCTCACGGGCCTTAACGATCTCAGGGGCTTGAGTATCCACCACCATTCCTTCTGTCACAATTGTAGCACAGGCTATGGCTGGCTTAGGGATTTTCTCTACTTTTACTAAACACATCCGACAATTCCCAGCCACTGATAAGTCTTTATGGTAGCAGTAATGAGGGACATCGATACCATTATTATGGCAGGCCTGAATCAGTGTAGTCCCTGACTCAACCTTGTATTCCTTACCATTAATCCTTAAGCTAACCATAGTATTGGTCGTGTCAGACATCTTATTTTCCTTTTATTGCTATCGGTTTAATCCCGAATCATTGCTTCAAACTCATGCTTAAAGGTATTGAGATAGCTTTTCATAGGCATGGCCGCCGCATCAGAGAGAACACAAATGGTCTTACCCTGCATATTAGCGCAAATCTCCAATATATTGTCCAGATCTTCCTTTCGCCCTTCGCCCATTTTAATACGCCGGACCAGCTTTTCAAGCCAACCCGTTCCTTCTCGACAGGGCGTGCACTGACCACAGGATTCATGGTGATAAAAACGCATGAGATTCCAAATGGCATCCACCATACAGACATCCTCATCCAATACAGTGATCGCCCCCGATCCCAACATCGACCCAGCCGCCTGGAGGGACTCATAATCCATTGTAATATCCAGTTGATCAGGAGTTATAAGGGGAGTGGATGATCCACCTGGGATGACAGCTTTAATCTTCTTGTCATTCAGGACTCCGCCAGCGTATTCATATATAATTTCCCGTAAAGGTGTACCTAGAGGAACTTCATAATTCCCAGGTTTCTTCACATGACCACTCACAGAGAATATCTTAAAGCCAGGGCTTTTTTCTGTCCCAAAACTTTTATGCCAATCAGCCCCCTTATTCATGATATGGGGAAGGTTTGCAAGAGTTTCCACATTGTTGATGATCGTAGGTTTTCCAAACAGACCAACAACAGCAGGAAAAGGAGGTTTAAGTTTTGGGTTTCCCCTAGATCCTTCAATAGATGTGAGCTGAGCCGTCTCTTCACCGCATATATAGGCTCCAGCCCCCCTCATAACGAATACATCAAGGTCAAACCCTTTTCCAAATATGTTTTTACCAATATAACCTTTTTCTCTGGCTTCCTTGATAGCCCGATTAACTATTTTGGCTCCCAGGGTGAACTCACCACGGATATAGATGTAAGCCTGATTGGATTGGATGGCCCAACAACAGATGATGATACCTTCAAGGAGCTCATGGGGGTCCCTTTCAAGGATGTAACGATCTTTAAAAGTCCCAGGCTCACTCTCATCAGCGTTACAGGATAGATACACAGGCTTCTTGTCGGCTGGAATGAAACTCCATTTAAGGCCTGTTGGGAACCCTGCCCCCCCTCGTCCTCGCAAACCAGATGCTTTAACCTCTTCTGTCACAGCCTTGGGGTCCATGGACAAGGCTTTTTTAGCCCCTTCATATCCATTGTGAGAGAGATAAAAATCCATCTTCTCAGAGTTCTCAATATTGATATATTTCAGTAAAACCGGTTCAAAAGCCAAAATTATCACCTAAAACAAATATTTTATATAACCTTACAATAATCAAAATCCTTGTGACTTAAGTTTTTATCACAACTGTTTGAGCCAAAAAATCATGTAATGCTCTTCTCTTTTCAGTAAATAACATAGTTAATGCTGTAGCACCGAGCCAAACATTATATAAAGTTTCGTACTGTTCAAGCCATTTAGGATACAACAAAGCAATTTTTCCACTACGTTCAAA
>CAJXGR010000304.1 GCA_913053665.1 uncultured Spirochaetia bacterium | reverse complement strand
CTGCCCCTACAGGTTATAAAACTAAATTGGGTCGAAATCACTAATTCGACAGACTTTTCAAACCTACCCTACGGACTACCTTTAGGCCACATTACTGACACAGTGTGCTTTACGTGTCAAGCCTAAATCGTCTATCATCTTGAGATCGTCTTCTACAGAACGTCCGCTGGTGATGAGATAATTGCCGATAAGCATGCCATTAGCTCCAGCAAAGAATATCCAGGATTGTAGGTCTCTTAATACCTTTTCACGCCCCCCCATCACCATTATATTCTTTCCAGGCATGATCAGGCGATAGATGGCAACTATTTTAAGGGCCTCAAAGGGGTCCAAGAGTTCTTGTGTGGCGAAAGGAGTCCCTGGAATGGGGTTCAGGTAATTGATTGGTACAGAGTCCACATCCAAATCCCTTAATTCAAAAGCTAGTTCCAATCGCTGTTCCCAGCTTTCACCCATACCAAATATCCCACCGCAACAAGTGTGCAGGCCAACGTTTTTAGCGTTTTTCACGGTCTGGACTTCTTCATCGTAGCTGTGAGACGTGACGATATTCGGGAAATGACTTCTCGCCGTTTCCAGATTATGATGAAAGTGATCCATCCCAAAGCCTTTGAGATAACGGAGTTCTTCTTCGCTCATCAGCCCAAGAGATGTACAGGCCTCCATCCCACTCTGTTTTTTAGTATATTGTATGGCTTGACCAAGAGTATTTAGCTCACCAGGGCTGGATGTCCTTTTCCCGCTGGCGACAAAGGAAAACTCAGTAGCCCCATTCCGTGAAGCCTCATCCACTGCTGTTTTGAGCTCCTCTAAATCTTGTATATTATAGGATGGAGCAGAGGTTTTAAAGTGACTGGATTGACCGCAAAACTTGCAATCTTCCGGGCAGTGACCCGATTTAGCGTTTGTTATAGAGCATAGAACCACTTCATGCCCTACAAATCGTTCTCTAACATCGTTCGCGAGGCGAAACAAGTCCATATTATCTGCGTCAACCAACGACTGAGCGTCACTATATGTAATCTTATCACCTTGTGATAATTTATCTTTAACTAATTGAATAGGATCCATTTAATTCCCTCATTTTCTAATATGAAAAAGAAATATACTCAAAAACCTCTTTTCATGCAATATATTTAAACTTGCTCAATCCTGTCTAATGTATTAATTTAAGGATCAAGTTTATCACGTGTCAATACAGAATATGGAAAAGCAAAACCTTGTATCCGTCATCATACCAACCTTTAATCGTTGCGATTTCCTGAAGGAGGCAGTTGATTCTGTCTTAAAGCAGAGCTATAGACCTATTGAAGTGATTATTGTAGACGACGGTTCAGAGGACTCTAGTTATGAACTCATAAAACCCTGTTTGACAAACTCTCCGGCAGGTATTATTTGTCGATACTTCTACCAGAGGAATAATGGGGTAAGCTCTGCCAGGAATATCGGGCTAAAGCAGGCTTTGGGAGAATATATTGGCTTCCTGGACTCTGACGATCTTTGGGATCCACGGAAACTAGAGATTCAGATGGCGTTTATGGATAGTCAGTCAGAATATCAAGTTTGTTATACGGATGAAATCTGGATCAGAAAAGGGATAAGGGTGAACCCGAAAAACGTACACCAAAAATACTCTGGGGATATTTATTCAAATTGTCTGCCCTTGTGTATCATAAGCCCTTCTTCCATCCTCATGAAACGTGATGTCATAGATCAAGTAGGCCTGTTTGATGAGGATCTACCAGCCTGCGAAGATTATGACTATTGGCTGAGGCTTAGTTCACAATATCCAGTCTATCTCATAAAGGAAAAATTGATCACCAAGCGAGGGGGACATAAAGATCAACTCTCTCATCAATACCCTGTCATGGATCGTTTTCGCGTAATGGCACTCATCAAAATGCTGCGATTGAAGGAGTTAGCTAAAAGGGATCACCAAAATACTATAAGAATGATCAAACAGAAGTGTGAAATCATCATCACTGGGGCTCAAAAAAGGGGCAAGAATGAGGAAGCTGAATACTACCAGCAAATCATTCAAGAATATTGTTCAACTCATTTTGAAGCACCTTATTGAGTTCAGATACGAAGTAAGTATCCATCGAATGACCTGAACGATAAAGATCGAAACGGCCTTTCACCCTGTATTCCAACAATGAGAGAGCCGCCATAAAGTCCAGTATTTTATGTCTCGCACACTCCTCAGGGTATCGACGAGGCGGGTTGACAAGCTTTTGCGAATCAAATACCATCGTATTCTCCAAATTGCTCCCAAGAGCATAACCTTTGGACTTTAAAGGCTCCCAGTCAGAGAGGAATCCAAAGGTTCTGGCCTTTGAAATCTCTGTCACAAAAGAATCCGGTGAGTGAATATAATGAAAAGATTCTTTAGTGATATCAGGGTGCTGATAATCAAGCTGACAGTGTATTTCTAAAAAATCACTGGGTTGGACAGTGATATGACCCATATCACGATGAACGGTGAAGGCGTGAGGCGTCTCTTTGACAGGTATGGATTGGCCTTGTTCGACAAGTCCACATGAAAGTAATTGTTCCACAAATGGAAAAGAGCTTCCATCCAATATGGGAATCTCTAAATCCTCCGTCTCAATAAGACAATTGCTGATGCCAAGACCGTATAAGGCTGACATGAGATGTTCTACAGTGTGTATAACGACAGACTTTTTTTTTAGGGACAGTTGATAGTGAGTGTGAGCAAGAGAATCCATACGGGCCGAGACAGTTACTTGCTTGCCCTTATCCAAAAGGAGAAACCTGATACCCGTGTTCGGTTCAGCTGGATGAAAGATAACTTCAGCTTTTTTATTAAAATGAACCCCATGTCCCTTAAGACAAAAAGATTTCCTAATGGTTTTCTGAATCATTATATTATCCATACATTAATTAAACGCTTTTTATCAATAAAATCAAGTGGGCTAAAGGGTATCGTTGGTGATTCAAGTAAATGATATAATTCAAGTGAATATAGAGACTCTGGTCGCTGGTGGAGATGGCCTTAGTCGTTTAGATGGTATGGCTATCTTTGTACCGGACACAGTTCCAGGCGATCAAATAAGAGCTAAAGTTGTGTCCATCAAAAAGAACTATGCACACGCCCACCTTAAAGAAGTCTTACAAAGCTCTCAACATAGGGTGAAACCACCCTGTCACCATGCCGGAAGCTGTGGAGGCTGTCAGTGGCAGCATATAGACTATGAAGAACAGTTGAGGGCTAAAAAAGCCATTATAGAAGACTGTTTCACCAGGATCGCCGGGGTGGATGTACCTGTCAAAGATGTTATCAGCAATGATCAACTCACCGGCTATCGCTGTAAGGTACAATATCCTGTTCAGCAAGTTGCCAAGACTGATCCTTTCATTGTAGGCTATTACCAAAAAGGAACACACCATGTTGTTGATATTGAAACCTGCCCAGTACAGCCGTCTACCATTGACGTCATCACCCGGTTTATACGAATATCTGTCGCTCAAATGGGTCTAAAGGCCTATGTGCCAAAGAATCGCAAGGGACTGTTGAGGCATATCGTTTATAAATACAGTGAGACCCATCAAAATCTTCTTGTCATTTTTGTCATCAACGCGCGACAAGCTCCTGAAAAGCTAATCGATCTATCTAAAACTTTAAGAGATAAGTTCCCTCAAGTGGCTGGTGTTCTTGTCAATTACAACATACAAAACAATACTATTATTCTTGGATCAAAGACTCAGCTTATTGATGGGGTCAGCTATATTGAGGAAAAGCTTAATGACTTAAGGTTTAAAATATCAGCCGATAGTTTCTTTCAGACTCATCCAAAGATGGCATTCAGGATATTTCAGGAAGTTTACAATATGCTTAAACTATGTGTGGAACAAGCCAGTCTGTTGGACATTTATGCAGGAGTCGGGACATTTTCTCTTTTCCTCGAACCGTTAGCATCCAGTGTTTTAGCCATCGAAGAGTCCCCATCCGCGGTTCGGGATTTTCATGATAATATCCAGAGTGCCGGATTAGATGATAAAATACGTTGTATACAGGGAAAGGCCGAAATAATCCTTAAAGAACTCTATGATAATGAGGAACGATTTGACGTTATTCTTTTAGACCCCCCAAGAAAAGGATGTGAGAGGGCCGTGATCGACTATATAGCTTCAATGACTGATAGATACATTGTTTATGTGAGTTGTAATCCAGCGACTCTGGCAAGAGACGTGAAAGCATTGATTGCAAAAGGCTTTCGATTAGAATACACCCAACCCTTTGATATGTTTAGTTTTACCCATCACATTGAGTCAGTCTCTATCTTAAAGAAAGGCTGATTTTAAAGGATAGGTTCAATAGATTTTAGCTCGTTGTAAGTCTTGCTATACCAAACTGATTTTAAATTGT
>CAJXGR010000303.1 GCA_913053665.1 uncultured Spirochaetia bacterium | reverse complement strand
CCGTACGGGTTCAACATGTTGAACCCGTACGGATAGGTGGCATTCACCCTTATGGTGCCTGCATAGACCTTTGGATCGGGCAGACACGTGGGTCTGCTCCTACAGGTTATAACAACTAAATTGGGTCAAAATCGCTAATTCAACAGTTTCCGGTGGGTCGCCCCTACAACAGGCAGTTCACTAATAGTTCTTTCACTATCGAATAATCCTCAACGTTTTATGATATATGACGAAATAAGTTTATAAACTATTATGAAAGATTATAAACGTTTAAGCCATCGTCATAGAAAAAAGGTCACCAAAACCCATTGGTATCAGAAGCTGGATCCAAAGCCCTATCTAGCCGGTATGGCCTTTGTTTTCCTTGGTGTCTTGGGCTATTCCTGGTATCAGAAGAACATCCCAGAGACCATTGATAAACCCAACATCAAGGAAAAGCTTATTCAGGCGCAGATTTCATCAAAGAAGAGTCTCACTAAGCCTAGTCCATCCATCATTAAAAAGAAAGCACTTCCTCAAAAACCCCATTGGAAGTATATTATCATCCATCATAGCGCCACAGACGTAGGGGACGCCAAACGCTTCAACCAATTTCACATTAAAAAGTATCATAAACGACTACTCTATCACTTTGTTATTGGAAACGGTCGTGGAAGCGGCTCCCCCGATGGCAAGATTGAGATTGGCTATCGCTGGAAGAAACAAATACCCGGTGGAAGCGTCCACGGATCGGCTGATCAATATAATCAAACAGGTATTGCTATCTGTCTTGTGGGGAATTACACTCTCTATTATCCTAGTAAAAAGCAAATGAACTCGTTATATACTTTGACACGGTTTTTAATGAAGAAGTATGATATCCCTCCAAAATATGTATTAACCCATCGTCACGCTGTTAGGACCATCTGTCCCGGCCCCTTATTTCCTGAAACGGCTTTCATAAAGCTGATCAAGGAGAAGAATATCAGGTCACGGCCTTTTCAAAACGTAAAAGCTGATGAAATAGCTGCTAAACGACTTGCCAAGCTTTCCAGACCCATCGAATGAGACCCTTGTATTTCTATGAACCATAATATCCTGGAGTTCCAAAATATATCTTTTCAATACCCTCAACGGGACAGGATCTTTCAGCATGTCTCTTTTACAGTGAGTCAAGGGGAGGTCATTGTGATTCTTGGCCTTTCTGGATCGGGGAAATCGACGATTCTTAAACTGACCAATCGTCTTATTGAGTTATCTGAAGGGACAATCCATTATAATGGAAGGGACATTAAAAGCCTGTCTCCCCTTCTACTCAGAAAAGAGCTGGGTTACCTTCCCCAAACCCCTCATCTGATAGAAGGAAACGTTAGGGATAATCTCCTCCTTCCCTTTGACCATAAGGTAGAGAGTAGTGAGTTGAATCATAAGATAAGTCATATACTGACTGAAGTAGGTTTAAGGGACAGTTATCTTGATCGGTCTTCTCAGGATTTGTCTGTAGGAGAGAAACAACGGGTCGCCTTGGCACGGACTTTGTTGAACCAGTCAAAGGTTCTCCTTTTGGATGAGCCCAATTCCTCATTGGATGAGGAAAACAGCCGGATACTCATCAAGTGCCTTAAGAGGATCATAGATGAGGACGGGATCACCATTGTGATGGTTACTCACCAGCTTGATTTCGCCAGGACTTTGGGGGGACGTTATCTTCTCCTCAAGAATGAGACTATAGAAGAGATCGACGATCCCAAAAAGGCCTTTACGGATGGTATATCATGACGCCTATCATTGACATTCCATGGACTCACCTGAGTTTTGCTGTTATATTTATCGTAATACTCCTTGGGGTCTCCCTTTATGAGTCCTTAAAACTAGAACGAACCATCCTGTTAGGGACTTTTCGGGCGACAGTCCAATTGATTCTTGTGGGATTTGTGATCCAGAAGGTCTTTGAGATTCAAAGTTGGCCTATGATCCTGGTGATCCTTGTTGTGATGGTATTCACGGCCTCACAAACCCTGATCAAGCGGCTGAAAAAACCTGTACGGGGGACTTACACATACGCTCTGATCGCTGTTTCAGGAGCCTCTCTTCTGTCGGTGTATATAAGTTCTCAACTGATCATTGGAGTAAACCCTTGGTATGAAGCTCGTTATCTTATTCCATTGGGAGGAATGATCATTGCCAACGGGATGAACGGGGCCACATTGGCTGGGGAACGCTATAGAAGTGAGTTGTCCTTACGGGTAGCAGAGATTGAGATGCTCCTCTCCCTGGGCTTTGATTCAAGAAAAGCCTCTCTGAAAGCCAGACAACAGGCGATCACGGCGGCTTTACTTCCCTCACTCAACAATATGATGGTGCTGGGCATTGTCCACCTGCCTGGGATGATGACTGGGCAGATCATAGCGGGTGCAGATCCTGTGACAGCGGTGAAATATCAGTTGGTGATTATCTTGAGCATTTCGGGAACGGTGGCTTTGACATCCTGGATATTCCTGAGCCTCCTGGATCGACGGTATTTCACTCCTCACCATCAATTTAGATATGACTTGATTCAGTGAGTGGCTAGATCTAAGTATAGTTATTCGCTCTGTGGGCTAATTGTCTTTAACTTAAAAGACTAAAACTTCCATTTTTCACGCTCCATAAAACCCTCTAAATTACTGCAGTTAATATGGAAATATTCGCAGACATTAGGGATTTTTGCAGCATTATCCTTCTTACTCTCTTCTGTGATCACACAGGCATCTCTAACTTTGGCTGAAGCTATTACAAAAGGATCCGCAACATAGGCTCCTTTTAATCTTTGCTTTTCTTTAACTAATTGTTGAAAATGAGTGACAGAGAATATCTGGCTTACAAATGATGTCTCATCAGCCTGCTCAGGCTTTAAGAAGATGCGTTTATTTTCTCTAATCCAGGTAATCAAGTGATCTCTACTGGCTTGAACGTCTAATTCATTAAAAACTTCGCGTACTGAAATGATCTTGCCCTCTGAGACAGAGTTATTAAACTTTTCCCAGAAGGATGGAAATCGCTGGGGAAAATAGTGACCAAGTACGATAAAACTGCTTGTATCAAACACATAAATCATGTAGCTAAACTCTTATCTTTCAACAGCTTCTGCTCTAACCCGGCAATACTTTTGACTTTAATGTCTAAATAATCAGCCAGTTGTTCAATAGTACATTGACCCTGATAGTATTTTCCAAAGGCTAAGCTGAGAAAGTTGTTACCCAGATAGGTTGTCTGAGTATTATAATAATTCCCTCCACTCCTATTTAGTCTGTTCTTTTCATATTCCTCGTTCCATTTTTTCATTTTTGTGTCAAAAAACATTGGGTCTACAAGACTCCTATCAAGCAATTTTCTTAAAATCACTTGACAACTCACATAATAATCATTGGCTAGTTTGCCTATTGATTCATCATTCCACGTATCAATGTTCAATTGATGACTAAAATCTTCATTTGGAACAAGAAATTCGCCGGCAAAGCGATTACAATATATTTCAATAGATTTATTTTCCCCTGAAAGAGTATTTATATAACTATCATCTATTTTAGTAATGCCATTTGTATTCAGCAAAATGTGAGCCAATTCATGGAAGAGAGTAAATACCTGACGTGTTTTTGGAGTACTATTATTAAGGTAAATGATTGGAAATTCATTATCTTTTAAACAGAATCCAGAAACTTCTTCTTGTTTAAAAGAACGTTTAAAAACAAATATGCCTTTTCCTTCAATAAGAGTTCTCCAACTTTTTAAGGCATCGTCACTATCTTTCCAACTTTTCTGCTCATCAAGTGTTATTCCTAGATACTTTCTAACATGGGTGGACGTAAGTATCACATCATCTTTTATATTGAACTGAATATCTCTAAATATTTTGTGTTTAGAAGGGTTTATCCCATCCGTTAATTCCATTAGGGCAATCTGCATCGCTTTTGCTTGTCTAAGTGCGTACTTTGCATCGGAAGAAAGGCTTTCTATTTCATGCTCAGGAAGGGTACGAAATGACTGGTTTAGATCTTGTTCTTTGGGTGGTTCTGGAAAGAAAAACAGGGCAATGGGCCGTTTATACAGTGTATAAGAAAGATATTCTAATTGACTATATGTAGGAGTGCTTATACCAGTCTCCCAATTTTCAATTATCTTAGTTTCTTTGTTTAGTTTTTTGGCAACATCAGAAGCAGAATATCCAGACTGTTCTCTAGCCCATCTTAGTATTGTTGGATTCATTCCAGAAACATAATTAGCCATCTAGTGAGCCTTTTTTATTCTCTGTATACTATTAATATACTGAAAAGCTTATAAAATGTCACCCTGAGCTTGTCGAAGGGCAGGGCTATTTAATTCTCTAGATAATTGTTTATCTCGAACAGACAGATGCTGTTCTACCGATATTTTAAAGGAAGTAGGTCAGACATTCCTGTCTGAC
>CAJXGR010000302.1 GCA_913053665.1 uncultured Spirochaetia bacterium | reverse complement strand
CCCAGCACAACAAGACAGCTGTTTGACATCCATATCTACTGTTTGAGCCGCTAATTTCAAACTCTCCACTTCCGTCAGATAAGGGAAAAGCATATCCTGAAAGTCCTGGACAGTGAAACCATATTTCTTGCCCATGCTGACAGCCATTGTAGCGGTTTGAATCAACTCACCCGCATTCTCCGAAAGGATATGAGCCCCTAAAATAAGCTGAGTATTGGTATCAATGACCAGCTTAACAAATCCTTCCGTATTATTCGATACAATCGCTTTAGGCACCTGTGAGAGAGGCAATACACTGGTTTTCACGGCGTGGCCCAACTCTTCAGCCTTTTCCTCTGTGAGACCCACTCTGGCGATCTGAGGATCGGTGAAAATCACTTCTGGAACAATGCTTAAGTCTAAAGGCTTCGTTTCACTATCAAGAGCGTGTTGAGTGGCTATCTTCCCGGATTTCGCCGCCAGATACACTAAATTGGGAATGTCTGAGACATCTCCTGTTGCATAGATATAAGGATTGGTGGATTGCATGTATTCATTCACTGCTATACTCATTGATTTAGGGTTTAATTTAACATCAACCTTCTCCAAGTCTAAGCTCTCAGTATTTGATGTCCTACCAATGGCGATCAAGATTTCCTCTGCCAAGCTTTCATAGGTATTCCCAGAGGAATCTTTCATCTCAACACCTTTCAGGGCGTCCTTTTGGAAGAACCTTATGGGGACATCCCCTGTATGAACCTTCACGCCTTCTTTTTCAAGAGCCGTTGTTATATCGTCCGAGATAATTCTCTCCCAGTGGGATAACAGTCTGGATCGGACATGTATAGAGGTCTGAACCCCCAGCCTGGAAAAGGCCTGACCGATTTCAAGGGCGATAAATCCTCCTCCTATAATGATAAGTGACTTTGGTTTTTTCTTTAAAAACAGAGCAGACGTTGAATCCAGAGCTTCAATCTCTTTAAGTCCTGGTATGTCAGGCATAAATGGTCTCGACCCAGTGGCGATAACATAGCGATGGGCTGTGATTGTTTCCCCCGAAGTTAATTGGATAATGGGATAATTCTCCCTGTCCACCTCAAAATGAGCGGTATCCTGTTTCAAGGTGATTTGTGGATAGGTTTTCAGGACATCTTCATACTTTTCTTTCCTGAGTGTAGCGGCTAAAGCCTCCCTGTCTTCTTCTAACTTTAACCAATCCACTGTTCCATCAGGGATTTGAACTCCTACAAACCTGGAATGGCCGCTGTGATAAAAGAAATGGGCCGGTTTCAAGAGAGCTTTGGATGGAATACACCCTACATTCACACAAGTGCCTCCTATTGTACCTTTCTCGATGAGGATCACCTTTTTATCCTGTTTAGCCCCTTCAATAGCTGCCGCCATCCCGCCACCTCCTGTTCCAACCACTGCTAAGTCGTAGTCTCCTTTGCCCTCCAATGAAACATCTCCCGGGGAATCTACAGTTTTATTTGCTTCTACAAAGCCTTTTAGCTTATAACCTGCTTTTTTGATGGCTTTTTCCACCGTCTTTTCAGAGAGTCCATTCTGTTCTGAGGTGGACACAATAGCCTTTCCTGATTGCCAGGATTCCACTTTAGCTTCTCTTACCCCTTCCAAGGATGTTAAAGCCCTTTCCACATGGATGACACAACTGTCGCAGGTCATCCCTTTCACATCTAATTCGTAGAGAGACATGATTTCCTCCTATTTGAATATAATCATTACTTTGAACAAGCATTGCGGAATCCATCGTGTGAAGGCTTTTAAGCCTGTGCAGTCATCGCGAAGAACAATATGGGGATATTTTTCCCATTATAAACTTCTCGTATTGTTCCTCGTGAATATATAATGTTCAAACGACAGATTATACAATGGTTCTTTTATTCTTTGATCGACTTGACCGTATAGCCAATCTTCTCAACGGCTTTGGTTAACTCTTTTTTATCAACGGTTTTGCCCTTTTCTACAAAGACTTTAGCTATTTTCGTTTCAAAGCTGACATCTGCTTTCACCACATTCTTTACTTTAGCCAAAGCTGTTTTTACGGAATAAGCACAGCTTCCACAGGTCATCTTACCAATATCCATTTTAATCACTTTGCCTGTTTCACGATTGGAGGCATTGCCTTTTTCGCTGCACCCAACCGATCCTAATGAGAGTCCCACAAAGACTGTGAGCAATAAAAGAGACTTGATTAATGTTGATTTCATCACTTAAACTCCTATAAAATATATTGTGAATACTCAGGAAATAGCCCAAAAACAAGGACTAAACCTGTTGCTACCCATAAAATGATCTTGCTTAACCGACTAGACCCTTCTGTGGGACAAGTCCCATCTACACATTCAGCCTTACTTTTCTTGAAATAGACCAGATAAAAGGAGTATCCTAGCATTAAAGCTGTGCCTCCCAATAAATAAGGTCTAAATTGTTCAAGATAAATAGCGGTTCCTCCTATTCCCAGGCCAAATGTAGCCGCTATGATAGGGAGAATGCAGCAGGTGGATGAGAGAATCGCTGTTCCCACCGCTGTAAGTCCTGTTGTTTTTTCTTTCATTGTTTCCTCCAATGTTTTTGTAAATTACTAATGCTTGACTGACAGGACATCACCATGTATATAATCATTAAATTGACGCCCTAAATCAAATGCTTCCTTGATTGAGAGAAGAGCATAATTCTCTTTTCTAGTACTTTTCCACTCTAAACCAGTCTCATGAGATTTAAAAAAGTAAACGAAGTGACAAAAACTGCTTATAACATCCTTACAACAACTTTCTACAAAACCTTTGTCTTCTGCATCGGGTATTAAAACGGACATGACAGCATCAGAAAGCTGAAGATTCTTGACTCCATCAGGACTTACCTCAAAAGTAACAGGCTTTTTACTTGTCTGACATATAGATTCGACTTCAGCTGTCATATCTAAAAGAGCGGGTATAAACAAGCTATCCCAAGCACACCAAGTATATAGTGTTTTGCTATTTACAGTAAATTGATGAGTCATTTTGGATATGGTTAATCCCATGTAGCCAATAATATTTTGCTGGTCATCATAATAAACCCCCATTCTGTCTTTTAGAAAGTGATTTACCTTTTCATGGGATGTATTCATTGTTTCAACCAACATTTCACGGGATACGGGTTTTCCTTGAGCCAAAATACGATAGAGAGAAAGTGAATATTTTTGCTCTTCAGGATTTAATTTGACAAACGTTGGGAAAAGCCTTTCAGCGATTTCATTCAAGCTTGTTGCTGTTTCCATTTGACAAACTCCTCAAAATAAACTATATTGATAAAGATATACATTGGAGTATACTTTAAGGTCAAGGTCTAAAATAAAAAAAATAGCCTTTTAAGGGATTGGAAATGTTAATTGGTGAACTATCTGATAAAACGGGCCTGTCAAAAGATACCATTCGTTACTATGAAAAAGAAGGGCTAGTCCAATCCGGGGCCAGAAAGGAAAACCAATATAGGAACTTTTCGGAAAAGGCCATCCATACAATCCATTTCATAAAGAACTTAAAAGAATTAGGTTTCACCTTACCAGAGATTAAAGACTTCATTCACCTGTTCCATAATGAAGAAACAAGTTGTCAAATGGTTCAAAAGCGATTGGAAGATCATATTGTCAACATTAACTCCAAAATGTCTCTTTTGGAAAGCATCAGGACTAAGGTAGCAAACGCTATCCATTTGTGCAAAGAAAACCCCATCGCAAAATCCTGTCAAACCCTTGAAAAGCTATGGGATTGAGTAACTCTATCATTTAATTTCGTAAAAAGACATTAATTTATAGGTTTTCTGATTCCTATTATGATAAAAGGTTGATATTTTAGGAGTATATTGGTAAATTTCCTTTTAAAACACGCAATTTTGATTAGATTTACCATTAAAACGATTATAGATGATGAAAACTATAGAAAAATATGAGGCTCCAAACCAGTCCGGTCACTTTGGAATATTTGGAGGGCGTTATGTCCCCGAAACTCTTGTCAATGCACTGGATGAGCTAAGCTCAGCCTGCAATCTCTATCTGAAAGACCCATCCTTCCTTGATGAGTTAGCTTATTATCTAAATCATTATGTGGGAAGACCTTCCCCTCTATATTTAGCCCAAAACTTGAGTCAAAAATACAATGCCAAAATCTATCTAAAGCGAGAGGATCTCAATCACACAGGGGCCCATAAAATCAATAACGCCCTAGGACAGGTTCTATTAGCAAAAAAGCTATCCAAAAAAAGAGTGATCGCTGAAACAGGGGCTGGGCAACATGGTGTGGCAACAGCAACAGCTTGTTCTTTGTTTGGTCTTGAATGTCAGGTCTTTATGGGTACTGAAGATATTCGTCGTCAAGAACTCAATGTCTTCCGAATGGAGCTTTTGGGGGCTAGTGTCATTCCTGTAGACTCTGGCAGCAAAACCCTTAAAGACG
>CAJXGR010000301.1 GCA_913053665.1 uncultured Spirochaetia bacterium | reverse complement strand
AGAAGTGGATTATTCTGCCAATTATCTTGTGGGAATCTCAAAAACGGGAATCTATTTTTTAACGCCTCCTAAATGCTTGAAATCACACCGGATCTATGGTTTGGTATTTATCCTGAACACGCTGCATGAGTTTATAATACCTTGAGAATATCTTTTCTTTATGGGTATAAAAAAACGCCGTGAGGACGAGATTTAAGGCTAAAAAGACGATAGGCAGGACATGTTGGAGATAAACTAATATAGAAATACTTTGTTGATACTCACGATTAAGACTGATTATTGAGTTGATCTTGCCTGAGAGTCGGAATCGTGCAAAACTAAATAAAAACTGATAGTCAAAGTATATCAGAAACAGAAAGACGAGAATCATCGCAAGCAATAACAGGCTAGCACTCCACCAGATTGCTTTTAGATATATATTTTTATAATCACGACCTAGCCAATAATAGAAGCCAAGCAGTATGGCAAATTTACTGTGGAAAAGAAGTTCCGCATAAAGTGGCGGATACTTGAATGTGAGATGAAGCATTAAAAGAGTTGTCTCAAAAAGAAGAAACAAAATGGTTAAATGAACGAATGTGTCTAATATATCTCGAAAAGCTGTTTTTTTTAGAGAGAATATAGCGGGTAGAAGGATCAAATTACCAAGAGCCAGAGCGTTAAACTGAAAGGAGCTGAAGGTAATGTTGATGGCCATAGGGCCGGTAAACTCTCCAAACCCACCAGGTATTCTGAGAGATGGGAGCCCTAAAATATCTTTAATATTATAAAAGAAGTGTTGTAAATGGTTTGCGACAAGATCGAGAAGATTTAAGTTATAGAGTGGGAGTAATTTAATGAAGAAAAAAAAAGACAGGCAACTAGAGTTAATAAGAAGAACCGTTGGAAAGCTTGTAGCGAATGGGAAACCTGGTCATAGTGGGATTTTTTCAAGAATCGATAGCGATTGAGTTGGATATATTGTTGATTCCACTCTTTTTGATGGAGAGGGTCAGGTGGATTATTTTTCAAGTCAATGATTTCATGTATATATGGGTCAGAAGAGGCTTCCATCGGTTTTTCATAAGATGGATTGTAATGGGTCATATTCACCTACTTAAAATAGTTCGATGGACAGTGCTGAAAAGCTTTATTCTATACATAATTATACTTTACCAGACAATTCAGTTAAAACGGATCCCATCCGTTCCAATTCGATAATATCATTCGATATATTCGACTGGATAATGGTTTTGGGTAGATCATCAATAAAACAGGTTTCGGGTTTTTGGACGACTATATAACCATTCTGATCAGAAAGATTTTTGGCTTCATTAATTAGATGGTCTTCAAGACAGATCCCTGTAAGGACTGAAAAAATGATGGGCCCCTTAAAAAAGGAACCAGCTTGTTTTATAGTGGACGAAATGGATGGAGAATTGTCAGGGTCTTCTCCTGGAATCAACTTGATGGTATTATTCTCTCCCTCAAAGGTCAGATTAAAGCCACCGGGGATTAATACAGCCTCATCTGGCTGAATGACATCTCTTTCTTTTAGGATCCGAACAGAAATATCACTTGCTTCATTCAGGGCTTCAGCAAGACTTTCTGCAAATATTCCCTGAGGGATCCTTTGTACAACAACAATTGGGATGGGGAAAGATTTGGGTAAGGACTTTAAAATAGTTCTTAGAGCGCTGGGTCCACCTGTGGAGGCTCCAATAATAATAGCTTTATAATACATGAATTATCTCAATCCTGTTACTCATCATCTTATAATAAGTTATTTTATAGATAAGTCAATTGATTTTTGTTACATTTATACTTAAAATCTTATTAAACGACCATTTGAGGAGAATAATCTTCGAGACACTCAGATTCAGACTCCAAAATAGGGTCAATTTCTTCTTTAATAAAATCAGTGACCTGGATTGGACTCATCCCAATAAATCGTTTACTATGCAATAAATCTTGAATCTCCTGACTTGTAAAAGGTATTTTATTCTCCTTTCCAAGGAGTTCAGTAAGAGGATTTTGCATTCCCAGTTCTTTAATTTGATGGCTTGCTAACACGGAGTTTTTTCTGATGATTTCGTGGATTTCCTGGCGATCTCCCCCTCGTTTTACGCCTTCCATAAGGATATCTTCCGTAATCATGAATGGCAGTTCATCCTTTAATCGTCTTTCAATGACCTTTTCATGGACTTTTAGACCGTTAATGATGTTATGGAAAAGGTTTAAGATGGTGTTGACAGCCAGAAAAGCTTCAGGTATAGAAAGTCTTTTGTTGGCACTGTCATCTAAAGTGCGTTCGAGCCACTGTCCGGCATGGGTATAGGCCCCATTAAGAGACAAGTTGATAACATAACGGGCCAAACTGGCGATTCGCTCTGATCGCATGGGATTACGCTTATAGGGCATGGCTGATGAGCCAACCTGATCTTCTTCAAAGGGCTCATCCAATTCCCCAAGGTTTTGTAGGAGTCGTAAGTCGTTACTGAACTTGTGAGCCGTTTGGGCGATCGAGCTCAGGACTGAAAGGATATGATAATCAATCTTTCTGCTATATGTTTGACCCGTGACATTGGCACGTTTTGCAAATCCCATACTTTGGGTCACTTTAATATCAAGAGTTTTTACTTTGTCAGCATCGCCTTCAAAGAGCTTTAGAAAAGAGTTTTGAGTACCCGTTGTTCCTTTTACCCCTCTGAAAGGAAGTTCTTTGATCCTATATGTGAGGTCATAGTAGTCATAGACTAAATCCTGAAGCCAGAGTGTTCCTCGTTTGCCAACTGTAGTGGGTTGGGCCGGTTGAAAATGGGTGAAGCCGAGAGTTGGAAGTTCCTTGTATTTAATAGAAAAGTCTTTCAGACAGCGAATCAAGTTCACCATCTGTTTTTTTATTAGAGTAAGACCTTCTTTCATCTGGATCAAGTCGGTATTATCCAACACATAAGCACTGGTCGCGCCAAGATGGATAATCTTTTTGGCATTGGGACATTGAAGGCCGTAAGCATAAATGTGACTCATGACTTCATGCTTTATATTCTTTTCTTGTTTCCAGGCTTCGTCATAGTTTATATCATTTTGATATTGTTCAAGTTCATCAATTTGTTCTTGGCTTATGCCTAGTCCGAGGTTTTTTTCTTCTTTAGCTAAAGCCACCCAAAGTTTTCTCCAGGTCCTAAAGCGGAACTCGGGAGAAAAAAGATAGGACATCTCTTGGGACGCATAACGATGGATCAGAGGATTTTGATAGGTATTATAAGCCATTAAATTATTTACTTACAAAGAATAGATTTCATCTTTAATGGGTAAACTTTTTCTAAGATCTTTAAGATAAGATTTGAGATCACCCATAGGCTCGTAAAAATCACAGGTGTCTACTGTCCTTCTTGCGACAGTAAAGAACTTGTAGATTTTTTCTTCCCCCAGCTTCTTTTTCCATTTTTTGGATTGGCATTTTACTCTAAGAACGTATTGTCCATCAGCACCTGTAGCTATTTTAATTAATACACACTGGATGCAATTGGCGCAATATATCTTTCCGTCCAGTTCATCATAAATCCCATCGCTTGTAATTTCATCCGTCCCTAGATCTTCTTCTAGCACTTCAGTCATAAATATTCTCCTTAATTTTCCTTTTCAAAGTCGTAAAAGATCATGGTAGTTAGGGTTATAATTGCTGTTAAGCAAGGAAGCACAAGAGTCTATCTCTCTAATTGCTATTCAGCAACATATTCAATGAACGACACATCTCAATAAAATATTGTAATTCACTTTCAAAGTCAACATAAATTTCATGAAAGTTATGAGAAGAAACCGTTTACCCTTGTTCAGCAATAAGTTTATTGTAGGCAGATTCATCCAAAAGTTCCTTGACTTCATCTTTATTGGATAGTTGTACTTTGATAATCCAACCATCGGCAAAAGGGCTTGTGTTGATCAACTCAGGTTTGTCGATGACCTTTTGATTGATTTCAAGAACTTGCCCTGAAACAGGCGAATAGATTTCAGAGACTGCTTTGACTGATTCAATAGTACTCATAGCCTCTTTTGATTGAATCTGCTCACCTGATTTCTTAAGGATTTCAAGGAAAACAATATCCCCTAATTCATGCTGGGCATAGTCTGTAATGCCTATGACAGCGGTTTCATCCATTTGTTTGACCCACTCATGGGTCTCAGAAAAGTGTAATTCATTGCTCATTATAAGTTCCTACAAAATATATTATCTATTTTTATGGGCTTAACATTAGTCATTTTTCAAGGAAAAGAAAAGAAGTATTTTAAGGAATTTCTTGACAAAAGGAAAAAGATTAGCTATACTATTACCCAAGTTATTGCTTGATGGGAGAGGGTTTGCCCATCTTTTAAAAGGTTCATGATCCAATGATTTACCTGAGATAATAAATATTAGAGGACTTATCCTAATTTTTTAGTGTGTTAAGACATTGGGGGGCGTAG
>CAJXGR010000300.1 GCA_913053665.1 uncultured Spirochaetia bacterium | reverse complement strand
CAGACACGTGGGTCTGCCCCTACAAACAATAGGTTTTATCTCTATCAAAAATGGCAAAAAACAATCGATGGCTTAAGTTCGAAAAAAAGAGACCGATTATCGGCAAAAAGTTTTTTTTCTTGACATTTTTCCTGTTTTATTTTATACTTTTATTAAGTAAATTGATTCACGGAAGGAGCGTCACATGAAAAGGATTCTTGTTATAGGCGTCATTCTCATTCTGGGGATGGTTAGCATTGTTTTTTCAGCCAATGGCGATAAAAATAAGAAAAAGGATACGGGAAAACGCAACACAACTCTCATCGACTTCAACACTTTTGAAAAAGAATATGAAAATCCCTATCCCAAAGAAGGAGCCAAAACCACTAAGGCCGATCCTTCAGCCAGTAAAGCAACTGATAAAAAGGGACCTTCTGACGATTGGTCGGATGATCTCAATAAATACTTTGTAACTAAGGAAGATATGGCCCTGGATCATTGGAAAGTTGAGTTTAACTCTTCGTCCAACACCTATGCCAATAGAAAATACTCTCTGACCAAGCGTGCCACCATCGCAAGGGGTAGTCGCAAGGGGGAAAATGTGTTGGGGGCAAGGATTCACTTCCCATCCCATCGATTTATCTCTCACGCTATTATATCCCCCATGTATGAAATCATGGAGTACAACGACAAAGGCGATAAGATTAATATTGGTAAAGGCGTTGTAGACAACGTTTATCAGATAAAAGAGATCTCTGTGGAGGTCAGTGGGCGGAATTATAACAACCGATTGATCCTTCGTGTGACCAATCAGCATAGAGAGATCAAAGACTATTTTATGGGCTACTTAAACTTCGTAGGTTGGCGAAAATTAGTTTGGAAAAACTCTTACTACATTGGCAATGTAGATCAACGACGGGCCTTTAAGCCTCGACTCTACCCCACTGAGACACCCTATTTCAAGTTTCACAGCTTTGTAATTACTAGAATGGAAGACGGAGCACGGGGTGATTTTGTGGTCTATTTCAAAAAGGTTGAGTTTATTTATGACCGATCCAATGTCTTTGATGATCAATTATCCGTTGATGACGAGAAGGAGTGGGGGATCAGAAGGCATGAGTTCGTGAAACGCATTAATTATCTGAAAAAGAAGAACGCGGATCGCAAAATACTAAGGATCATTGAGAGAAAGAGAATGGGTCTAAACGCAGAACCTAAGCCTACAGGCACAAGCGATAAGAAGACTGATCCTAATAAACCTTAAGGTATCATTATCACCTTCCTAAATTGTTGTGCATCCTCTCCTGTCAAAAGGAGGGGATGTTTAAAACCAATACCAACCCATCCAATAGACTATTCAGGGATGATCTTTTCTAGAGGCTTAACGATATTAGTGACTCGTGCGCCAAAGTTTTCGTCAATCACAACCACCTCGCCCCGTGCGATCAATCGGTTATTGACAAGAAGATCAACAGGTTCACTAGCCGGTTTAGCCAGTTCTACAATAGATCCTTCACCCAGCCCTAAAACATCTTTTACCTTATAATTGGTTCTACCCAGTTCGACAGTGACTGAGACATAAATATCTAATAGCAATTCGGCATTATGTCTTTGCTGTGGACTAAGTTTGTCGACCTCAATGATGTCTGATATGTCTATCTCATGCGCCTCAGAGATCTGTTCAGGGGTTCCCGTCTCTGCGACAGTCTCAGAACTCCCTTCACCAGTATCTTCAACTTCATCTGAACCTTGATCCGAAACCGTATAATCTCCTGTATCATCGGAAATTATCTCAGCTCCTTCTAATAAGCCATCTAATTCTTCAATTGATAATGTTTCTTCACCCATATATGAAATCCTTTCTCATGGTGATATTTGCATCGGTAATTAGATCAAATATTTGACCCTTTTCTCTATATATTTTACTATTATTCCAAGTTTTTGTCAAGTTCAAGTAATGATAGTGATAAACTAGTTAGTGACGGATTTATCCAACTCCCTGTAGAGACGCGATTAATCGCGTCTCTACAGGGAGTTGGCACCAAGAGTTTTATCACTACTTAAGCAATAACCCTCCTTTTCATGATGAGAGTTTCTATTCATTCTCTTCTCTGTAAAAGCTTTGGGTGTCAAGAAACAAGTTTTTTTCATAGATCGAGTAATGAAATGACTCTTTACTTTTATCCTTAAAAAAAAGAGTTAAAGAATTGTTGGTCTTTGAGATTCTGTAGTCCCCTATAAAATTGTCGGAGTTTTCCTTTAAACCTTTATTAATAACTACTTTAGTGTATATAAAAGAAGCATCCTGGAAAAACTGATATTGCTCAACCTTGTATTCAGACTGCGTCGACCATTGACCATAAATTCTTGTGTCCCAGTCAGGGGAGAGGACGAGATCGGCTACTTTCCGGGATTTCTTTTGTAATTCATTAGCCAACCATTTATTATGAGGCTTTTTAAGAATGTTTTTTTCTTTTCTATTGTAATGACTTCCTAGATCGGTTAATATGTCATTGGTCATGTTGAATAGATAACGATTATTTCCGTCTTGCTTATTTTTGAGGCCCAGACAGATAAGTTTCAGGTAACGAAGAGACTTTCCTTTGATCCCACTCGAACCCCGTTGGCTAAAGTCCCTAAGCTTGTTAATATACTTAATCCTTGCTTTCAGACTCTGATTGGAGTCCATACTATAATTATAATATATTTCTATATCCCCAGGATATGGGTTATCCAAATCATTTGAGGTTTGGCAGGCGGTCACTAAAAAGGCTAGGGAAAAAAGTATTAATAGTTTATTCATATAAGGTTTATAGATCCTTAAACTCAGGAAATACTATGATTCATATCGTCACAATATTAAATAAAACAAGAGTTGAATGAAAGGTCAAACTCTTTTGAAAGTGCAAGTTTCATTTGGGGTAATTAAAAATTGCCACTGAGGCTCTGAGACACAGAGAAAGATTTTCTTTAGTTCTTATGGATAAATTAATATTTACCTCTGTGTCTCTGTGGCAAACAAGTCTTATTTTTTTACCCTAAAGTAAACTTGCACCCCTCTTTTGAGGAATTTGATTTTAAATGGATTCCTGCCGATGACTAAAAAAAGATTAAAGATTTATTCTGTCCTGTCGGTGTTAGAATCAATATGTTTTTGCATCAACCATGATGTTCAGTCCATTGGGCAATATATATTTATATTATCTTGTTTGAGAGGTCATTTATGAAAAAGTATATCCAAATCCTTTTAGGAATCCTCATTGTTGGAGTCCCATACAATAGTTATTCAAAGAACGATTTTGGGATTCCTGAAGACATCCTGGTCACCGAGCAAAAGCCTGACGATCGGGATAACTCTGAGATCAAGAGCGTTTTAGATCGATATAAAGACAATAAACGTAGAGAGAAGGTTCGCCCCATCCCTCCCCTCAAACTGACGATGAGAGATATTCGATTAGTGAAGGGTAAAAACGGCGAATACTTCGACCTCATCATACGGAAAAAGACCTACATCAATTCAGTTCTCATCACCAATTATTACTGGAAACATGACCAAAAAAGAGTCCGTGAATACGGTTTAAGGAGTCTTAGATTTAATTGGGTCAATGGGAATGAAAAAAGGCTTTATAAGAAGTATTTTATCGGTAAAAAGCAGGGCCTTTATTTTCTGGTGGATTCAAGCCCTGAGCGGGATCGTTATTTTGGAGAGGCCTTCAGAATACGAATCCCTAAATACGTGGTCTACGGATACCGCAAGGGAAATGAGATCTACGGCATCCTGCGAGTGAAAGACGGTATTAAACTGAACATCCGTACCTTCACCCGGAAATACTCGGACTACAAAGGGAAGTATAAAAACAATCCCATCACACTGGTTTTAAAGGAAAAACCCCTCGCCATCAAGGATCACCCTGTCGTTACCAAAATCAAGGAAATCCTGGATGAGGACTATGTTGGCGTTTATGTCCAATACGAAAGCAGGAAAAGATTCTTCAAAAGCTTTTTAGTCCGTGAAGAAAACGAAAAGAACTTTACGGAAATCGGCTTCAACAACGATGGGAAGGAACATCGCCGAGCCGTGCTTCTGGAAGCCTACTATAAAGGTGGTGTGGGACGGATATTAAAAGCCATTGTATATTTCAAAAGAGGCAATACGCCCAAAACCTACTACGTCACGGCAATTGATAAAAAAGGTGTTCATTCTGTGGGTCGAGTGGTGGTTCACGTCCCAGCCCTTGATCAAGGGACGGGTAGAAGAGAGACTCCCAACTTAAATGATCTGGAAGACGGGGAATACTGGTACAATGAAGGGGATTTCAGGGATAATTAGTGTCCTACAGGTTTGTAGGGGCGACCCGGCGGAATCTGTTGAATTGAGTCTTTTCTTACTCCTCCCCCATTTTGGGGGAGGTTGGGAGGGGGGTGATTCACAGAGCGTTTCCTGTCACTGTTTTCTCCCACAGAGGGATAAAGGAACCCTCCCCCTAACCCC
>CAJXGR010000299.1 GCA_913053665.1 uncultured Spirochaetia bacterium | reverse complement strand
CAAAAGATCCAACCGCTTCGATTGGATAAATAAACTGTTTTATCCTTTTGCTGATCACCGATATTTTCTAAAAGACTGTTGCCACATTGGCTGCAAAGATTTAGATCTGAAAGAAAACCCAGAATATTTAATGTCTTCAGTATAAAACTTATGATCAACTCGTAAAATGAAGACTTATGGATGAATCCTTCATCTAGTGTCACTCTAAGGAAAGAATAGACCTTGTAGTCTTTTGTTTCTTCGTGTATAAATGAATTGATGAACTCAACAAGAAAATAAAGAAGCTGGATGAGTTGATAATCTTCCCGCAGTGGATGGCAGGAGGACAGAAGGTTGAACTCTTTAATATTATACAGATCCTTTTGCTTTGAGGATGTGAGAACTAAGGATAGTTCATTCATAAGCTCGAAGCTACTTCCATACTTGCTTTTGGTCTTCCTCACCCCGTGGGCAATCACTTTAAGCTTTCCCAACTCTCTGGTAAAGAGTGTGACAATTTTATGGGACTCTCCAAACGGGTAGGCCTGTAAAACAAAACCTCTTAGTTTTACTGTTTTCATAGTTCCATCATTATAGAGGATTTAGATGCTTTCAGCAGGTGGAAGGATTGTTAACTGAATCTTATTGATTTTATTCCCTTCAATACTCACTATTTGAAACTCAATATTTTCATATTGAATCACTTCGTTTTGCTCAGGGATCTTCCCAAATAAGAAATAGAGGAAACCCCCCAGGGTATCAGCTTCCTCATGGGGTAGTTTTAATTGAAGAGCTGTATTGAGCTCTTCCAGGTAGGTTCTTGCGTCCAATAAGTAGGTGGAGTCAGATAATTGTTCAATGATTTCTTCTTCATCATCGTATTCATCCTGGATTTCACCTACAATTTCTTCTAAAACATCTTCCAGGGAAACAATCCCTGAAAACCCCCCATATTCGTCTACAACGACAGCCATATGATTCTTATTCACTTGTATTTCTTTCATGAGAGTGAGTATTTTCTGGCTTTCCGGGATGAAATAAGGGGTTCTTAGAAGCTTTTCAATGAGTATTTGGGATTTATCAAAGAAATAGGGCAAGAGATCCTTGACGTAGAGAATACCGACAATATCATCCACTGATTTGTCCCACACAGGGATTCTAGAAGGCCCATTATCTTTCATGAGATCAACGATTTCCTGAACCGTTGAGTCAAGGGGTAGGGAAACAACATCTACTCTAGGCACCATAATTTCTTTAACTGTTGTGGAACCCAGTGTAGAAAGTCGATCAATAATTTCTGTAACGACAGGGCTTTCCTCATTATCTGAATCACTTTTCTCGGTTTTGCCAAATTTAAAAATGTTTAGCATATAGCTATTTTTTGTACCTCCAGGATTATACTTTCTTCCAAAGATTTCATGATCTGTTCGTCTTCACGGCTTCTTTCATGGTCATAGCCCAGTAGATGCAAGATCCCGTGAATCAATAGTCTCAGTAACTCCATCTCAAAACAAACATTATAAGATTTAGACTGGTCTAAAGCCTGATCAAGAGAGATGGCGATGTCCCCAAGAAAATGCGGAGTGTCTGATTCAAAGGCCAGAACATCGGTGGCTTTATTTTGCTGTCTAAAAGTCAGATTGATATCACGTATCATCTTGTTATCACAAAACAATAGGCTGATACTATGATTTTGAACATCAAGAGCCTTCAATATTTGCACCACCATCTTTCTTAGAGAACCCACATTCATGGGTTTCTCATAAATGGATAGGCCCTTACCTTTTGCTTGCAAATTAATATCGATTTGATTGTTCATAGACATGGGTTTATTTGCCAGGAATCCTAGGGTTTATATTGTTCAAAAGCCTTGACTATTTTTCTTACAAGAGCGTGTCGAACTATATCGCGATCATCAAAATGGATAAACTTGATTTCATCAATCGATTTAAGGATCTGGGTGACTGTGCTTAGACCTGACTTTTCCTTTTGCGGCAGATCGGTTTGGGTCATATCCCCCGTAACGATAGTCTGTGAATTAGGCCCCAGACGGGTTAAGAACATCATCAACTGACTTTTAGTCGTATTTTGGGCTTCATCCAGAATAGTGAACGCGTTATTTAATGTTCTACCCCTCATGTAAGCTAGTGGTGCTATTTCAATCCTTTCCCTATCACGATATTTAGCAAAGTCTTCATAGGATATCATGTCAAAGATGGCGTCAAAGAGAGGTCTTAAGTATGGATTGATCTTTTGCTGAAGGTCACCGGGTAAAAACCCAAGATTCTCACCGGCTTCCACCACAGGGCGAGTGAGAATGAGCCGTTGGACCTTGTCTTGTAGCAGGGCGTTTAATCCCATAGCTACTGCCAGATAGGTTTTGCCGGTACCCGCTGGACCCAAGCCGAATACAAGATCATGTTTACGCATTGCCCTTAGATACTTGGCCTGATGAGTTGTTTTAGGCTTAATAATTTTACGAGTCTTGGCCAGGACGATTTCTTCCGCATCAAGATGGCTTGCATCAAACTTCTCGTCTTCTTTAATCTGATGAACTACAACTTGTAAATCGTTCTTTTGTAAGTTGATACCTTTTTGAGACTCATGGAATATGAAATCGAGGGTTTTTTCAGCCAAAAGGATATTTTCTTCCAGGCCTTCAATCCGGATGTGATTATTCTTTGGGTAGATCGACACAAGGAATTCCTTCTCCAGGAACCGGATGTTTTGATCTTGTTCACCGAAAAACAGGATGGGGTCATTGAGGTCATGAAAAACGAGGTCACGACTTACCATAATTATACTTTATGCTCATCAATTTTGATTGAAAGTTCCAGCAATTGATCCTCCTCAACATGTCCCGGGGCGCCGCTCATGAGGCAAACACCTTTTTGGGTCTTTGGAAAAGCGATGACGTCTCTGATAGACTTTTCTTTTTGTAATAGCATGACAATACGATCCAGACCAAAAGCAATGCCACCGTGAGGTGGAGCGCCATATTTTAATGCATTTAATAAAAAGCCAAACTTTTCTTCCGCTTCTTTCTCGCTGATATTCAGTAAGTTAAATATCTTCTTCTGAAGCTCCTGGTCATGGATACGAATACTCCCACCCCCGAGTTCAACACCGTTTAAGACTAGATCATAACTTTCAGACAACGCTGTAACAGGATCTTTTTCAAGAAGATCAAGTTTCGATAGATCTGGAGAGGTAAATGGGTGATGAACTGAGTCAAAACGCTTTTCCTTGTCGTCATAGGTAAACAGGGGGAAATCAACAATCCATGCGAAAGCTAACTTGTCAGGATCAATAAGGGAAAGCATTTTGCCTAACTTTAGTCTGAGATTCCCGATGGACTCTAGGGCAACATCTTTTTTATCGGCCACAAAAAGGAATAGATCACCATCCTCCCCCTCCAGGGTTTTCATCAACTCAGACTGGATGGACTCATTAAAGAACTTGACTATATTCGATTCTAACTTATTGCCTTTGACTCTCATCCACGCAAGTCCTTTCGCTCCAAAATCGCTAATATAAGAGGTCAAGTCATCGATATCTTTACGCGACAACGTCTCACCTCCTTTAGCATTGATGGCACATATTATTCCGTTATTTTCATAAACACTCTTAAAGACCTTGAAGTCACTTTCTTTTACAATATTTGAGACATCTTTGATTGAAAGGTCAAAACGCAGATCGGGACGATCGCTTCCATAGCGTGACATGGCTTCCTGATAGTCGAGTCTTGGGAATGGGGTCGGTATATCCACCTGGTAGCAATCTTTTAGAATCCAGGTAAACATCTCTTCCATCATGGCCAGAAGAGTATCTTTAGATATAAATGACATCTCAATATCGATCTGAGTGAACTCGGGCTGTCGATCAGCTCTTAAGTCTTCGTCTCTAAAGCATTTAACGACTTGATAATAGCGTTCAAAGCCACTCACCATGAGGATCTGTTTAAATATTTGAGGGGACTGAGGTAATGCGTAGAACTGCCCCGTGTTGATTCGACTGGGTACCAGAAAATCTCGTGCCCCTTCAGGAGTTGATTTATTAAGTATAGGGGTTTCTATTTCTATAAACTCATTGCTTTCCAAATACTTACGGACTGTTTTTACGATCTTATGACGAATGATCAAGTTGTTTTGCATTTCACTACGTCGCAAGTCAAGAAAGCGATATTTGAGACGGATTTCCTCATTGGTGTTTTGAGCCTCAGATATCATGAAAGGAGGGGTCATCGAGGCATTAAGAAGTTTAACTTTATGAACCAGAACTTCAATCTCACCCGTCGGAAGTTTAGGGTTGATCATATCTTCTGTTCTGGAAAGGACTTCCCCTTCAATGGCCAAGACATCTTCCAACCGAAAGCTTTCAGCGATTTGATGGCATTCTTTTTCAATTTGTGGGTTAAAAACGATTTGGGCTAAACCAGATAAATCTCTTAAGTCGATAAAGATCACACCGCCATGATCTCGGACAGATTGAACC
>CAJXGR010000298.1 GCA_913053665.1 uncultured Spirochaetia bacterium | reverse complement strand
TGTTATCAGAAGTCTCTGTAAATTTACTGATCAGCTTTCTACTATTGGCCAACAGAAACTCTGACTTATCCTCCACAACATGCTCGTATCGATAGACATAAAGTTCAGCCAAATCATAAATTACTTTTGTGTTTCGACTGTCGCTCCCAAAACTGATTAAAAACTCCTTTTCGGCCTTTAGAACATAGGATTTTTGTCTGCCATTTTGGTCTAAAATCTTTTTCCCCTGTTCTGTTAAGTGAATGTCTCTTACGTTTGCAAGATTCGCTAATTGAAGATAGCATTTTCCTTTTTTATAATGAACTTGGCTATGAACTCGTTGGGAGAAATATTCTCTTATAAGTCTCTTATTTTTTCTACGAGATAAAGCCAATCCTATGGGTCCAAGATATTCTTTAAACTTCAAAAGTCTGGAACCTTTCAGAGTGTTGGACAAAATATAGGGATCCTTTGTTTTTAATCCGAAAAACCTTGAACTTAAGTCATCCATAGCTTCAGAAGCCAGATCGTAATGATCCAGAGCCTTGATTCTTGTATCAATCAACACCTGGAGAATTTTGTTCCCTAAAGACTTATCTTTCTTTAAATAATATTTAAGTTCATTTCTATATTTATTATACCACTTATATTTTTTTTGCCCGTTTTTATCCGTTAAATATTGTTCATTCAGGAAATAGTCACCGATCTGATTATACTGATAGGCCAATCGTTCTTGTAGGACAAGCTTCTCTTGGATCAGTTCTTTCAGCGTTTTCGTTTTCACTGGATCCAAAAAGGGAAATCGGACTCTCTCGCCTTTCTCTCCCTTCTTTTTTTGAGAATAGTATTCATCTATGGACCCCTCTAGATCATTGATTTCACCTTTCAACTCTTCAATCTGACCTTTGTACCTTAAGAGTAAGCTTTTTGGTTCATAGTATATTTTAATGGCCAGCCAAAGGACAAAAACCATGAGTGATCCGATCATCAGAAGGAGTTTCCAACGTCTCATTATAAATACCTTCTAGGCTAGGAAGTTTAATAAATCCCTTTTAATTGTCAAGCCTTTTAGAATAATCCTTCATTAAGACTTGATGAATCCATTGTATAAGGATTTTAAATGATTTGTTAACTTCATCGAGAAATCAGGGGGATTCTTAACAATAATTTTTGGTAAGGGTAACTGATCCTCCGTAGAATCTTATCACCACCTTATATTTTTCGTGTATCTTCGTGTTTATTCGTGGCAAAAGCCTTCTTTTTCATCCTGTTGAGATCAATCACTTTACGATTTCTCCCGGTTCCGATTTGCACCGAATTCCAGGAGACCTTGGCTTTAAGTCCATTATAGGCAATACTGCGTATCAGTCGGGATCTAAGACGAACCTTTCTGGGAGACGATGGCTTTTTCACGGCTTCTTCAATTTCATCATCCGAAACCAGTTTTGGAGCAATTCCCTCCCGTTCCAATTTATCCAGATAACCTGTTTCAATCTCATGATAGCCAATATCAATCTTCTTTTTCGCCATATAGGACTGGTCTTTACCGCTGGTCTCAAGGAGATAACGCTTGGTGACCCAGTCCAGTCGACCGATGAGCCTGCCAGGATCTTCTTCTAATAAGCCTAAAACCTCACCCCACAGTTTAACCACTTCAATAAACTCCATCTCAAGCCCTGGGCTATCCTGAATCCATTGCCTGGCCTGCTGGTGATACCATTTCTGAAGGTCTAAAGCGCTCAAGTCCATCCCTTTGGAGACGGACACTCTAGCCTTGAGAGAAGGGTCTAAATTGATAGAGTGAAAGGCTTTAATAGGTCTTTTTATTCGTGGAGCGTTTTTCAGATAACCTTTTTCATGTAGTTTTAACATGAGTAAGGTTGTTGAAACCTTAAGGTATTCAGCCATTTGGGATCTATTGGAGTCGGATAAGCCAATCTGAAAGCGTTGTCTCTCCTTGAAGAGGCGTTTAAGCGGATCCAGGCGGAGTAAAAAGAGATGGGATACCGCCAGGACCACTTCTTTCAGCAGGTTACCGCTATCAAACAGGGGCCTTTGATTTGGTCCTAAAGTACTGCGAAACAGCCGTTTAAGGGCGACACCTTTTTCGGACAGGGCAAAGCAGTCCTCTGAAACTAAGGATCCTGCACCACTTATGATAGGTCGGGATATAAAGAAGGCCGCCAAGCTTTTCCGATAGGCTTTAAAAGCAAAAGCACGCTGCCAGAATAGGTATGGAGCAACGACAGCACTTATTATGGGATAGGTGATCCGGTACTCATAAAGGATCAAGAGGTCTTTAAACCTCTCACTTTCAAACCAGTCCGTCATGTGGTACCATATTCGATCTCCCCAATCCTCGACTGTGTCAGCAAGATAATTAATGGAAATAAGGGTAGAAAAGAGTTTTAAGCCACCAAGAAGGGTAAAATAAAGGGCCACAAAGCCCAAACTGATGAGAATAAGTCCCAGGGCCACTATCCCGTAGGTTATGAACAGTAAAACAATGGGTAGAACAAATAAAAAGACACCCATTCGATATAATGTTAACTTCCAACCAGTTGTTAGATGGGCTTCATAGTTTTCCTGAGCCCCATAGATATGGCCCTCAACATCCCGGCAATTCTTGATGAGTCCAAGATGTCCTTGAAAGCCAAAGTCTTTTAGATAGCTTTCAGCATGGGGCTTTGCCTGGATTAATAAGCTTTCCTGGGCCTTCTGATAGAGTAAAAGCTCTCCAGGACTGTAACACTCAGGGGTCGCTCCTTCGATAAGTCCCCACTTTGGGGCGTAGGGGAGGTATTCGTAATTGAAGGTGCCGCCGTTTTCAACAAAAAACTGCTTTTGCATGTTGTAGCGATCGCTTTTTTCGGTCGCCACAAGCTTTTGTATTCCATGTTGGAGAGCGTCATAAATGAGAGCATTGTCGGGTCGATCATGGCCCTCTAAAGGAGTAAAGCGGATGGCATATTCTGTTTCCTGTCCAAATAAGCGATCCAACTAGCCTTACTCGCCTCCTTCAGGTGCTATGGCGTCATCAAGGTATTGCTTGGGTTTAATTGTTGAGTCCACCGATACTTCATCGACTACTTTGGCTAAAGCGTCTTCTATGGGTTCAGCGTCCGTTAAATCCTTAATTTTAAGGTTGTTAATATGTTTCATGGCTTGGCTCCTAAAAGTTTCAAAAGAAATAGGTTATATTACTTAACAGATCTAAGAGGATTTTATTCCTAAAAAAACTATTTTTATAAGTATAATAGATTTTTTGACTATTACCTATTCATTTAATAAATTCACGTTATCAATTGTCCAAGAAATTAAAGGATAGCTCAAGGAAGTCACTATGTATCCCAATACCCGATTGAGACGCCGACGTCATCATCCCATTTTACGGGACCTTCTGCAAGAGACCCATTTGAGAAAAGAGGACTTCATCTATCCCCTCTTTGTCGTTCCCGGAGAGGGAATTAAAAAAGAAGTGTCTTCCATGCCTGGTGTGTACCAGCAATCCGTTGATCAGATCATTAAAGAGTGTGAAGAATGCCTCAAAGTGGGACTCAAGAGCCTGATATTATTCGGGATACCTGAAACCAAGGATAGTAAGGGATCAACGGCGAATCATGAACACGGGATTATACAAAAAGCCCTGAGAGCCATCAAGAAGGAGTTTCAAAATGATCTTCTTCTTTTCACAGACCTTTGCTTTTGTGAGTACACCGATCATGGACACTGTGGACCGATAGAAGGGGATACTGTTTTAAATGATGAGACCATTGAACTATTAGGTGTTCAGGCATTAAGCCACTGTGAGGCAGGGGCTGATGTGATTGCCCCTTCGGGTATGATGGACGGTATGGTCCAGAGCATCCGTAAAGCCCTGGATGACAATACCTTTCAGGACATCCCCATTTTATCCTACGCGGTCAAGTACGCGTCCGCCTACTACGGGCCTTTTCGTGATGCAGCGGAGTCCACACCCCAGTTTGGAGACCGAAGGACTTATCAGATGAATCCGGCTAATCGTCTGGAAGCAATTCTTGAGGCGGCAGAAGACGTGGCTGAAGGGGCGGATATGCTGATGGTTAAACCCGCTTTAGCTTATCTGGACATTATCAGGGAGGTCAAGGATCATTTCAATCTCCCCCTGGCCGCCTATAGTGTGAGTGGTGAGTACGCCATGATCAAGGGAGCAGGTAGATTAGGCTATATCGATGAACAGAAGGTGATTCTTGAGACATTATTATCCATTAAACGGGCTGGGGCTGATATTATCTTAACTTATTTCGCTAAAGAAGTGGCTCAATGGATGGGTCAAAAGGTCTAATCACTCATAATCTAACGTGAGTTCGATTTATAAGATGCCACGGAGACACTGAGTCACTGAGTCACTGAGTCACTGAGTCACAGAGAAACTAATGGGAAAGAGTTTATTAATTTCCCATAATACAAGATATTACTATCTTTTATAGTCATTAGAAACTTATTTGTTCAATCTCTGTGCCT
>CAJXGR010000297.1 GCA_913053665.1 uncultured Spirochaetia bacterium | reverse complement strand
ATTGCAGCTAGCAGCTGAAGGTAAACTAGATTTGCATGAGCCTATCACCAAATATCTTCCAGATTATCCTAAAGAAAATGGAGATAAATACACTGTGACCTTTAGGTTCCTCAACTATGAGTTGGGATTATACGCTCTGGAAGATAAACTATCCAAAGAAACGGATGGCGATCAAGTAAAATCCATTGTAAAGTATATTAAGACATATAATGAAAAGGTGATAAAAGGAGTGGGTGTTGCTGGCTCATTCAATAGTTGGGATGACTCAAAAAACCCAATGAAAAGAACGCGTCAGGGTCTTTATGAAGCTAAGGTGACCCTCGAGAAGGGAACGTATCAATATTATTTTGTGATACACCTGTCAGGATCGGATAAGTTAACCCTTAAGGTTTTAGATCCCTATTCCAATCGCAGTCGAGGCGATGGGGCCAATATTGGAGGAGGGGATGGAACAGGAAATGATGGCGGCAATGGAGGGGGAGGAAGTGCCAAAGGAGATGGGGATGATGACACAGGTGGGGGCGATGCCAAGAAAGGAGATGGGGACGATGACACAGGTGGGGATGATGCTGCAAGTGGAGATGACGACGATGATGCTGCAGGAGATGATACGGGTGGTAAAGCTGATGATGAGGCTCCATTAGGCGAAGATGGGCCGGGTGGTGATGGACGCAAGCCTGGACAGGATGATGAGCTTAGTGGCGGGGATACTGAGGGAGATGAAATCGGGGATGATGACTCTTTTGGAGACGATGATACTGAGGGAGATGATGATACAGAAGGAACTTCGGAAGGTATCAATGGCCAGGTTTCAATTCTAGAGATACCCGGTGTACAATTCGCTCATAAGGGAATAGTCAATCAGCCTACTGCAGCAAGCAAAGGTGGTAAGCTACCTTATGATCCGAAAGCCCTGAAAGTAGAAGAGAACTCAATCAAGAGCCGAGTGGGTGATGGACAGGGGAGTATAGTCATCGGTGGGATTCGATATTATAAAGTCAAGTTCAGGTTTAATCAGCTTAGAAGGGTGAGAACTGAGATCAAAAGAGCTGTGAATCGTGAGGCTTCCAAGGATAATCCAAACGGTCAAAAGATTGCTTATTATCAAGGTCTATTAGCAAAATATAAAGAAAGTAACGTGAAAGGTGTCTCTGTTACAGGGACTTTTAATAAATGGAAAACAGGGGACTACCCTCTTGAAAAAGGGGCGAACGGTGTTTGGGAAGCTGAGCTATACATCGCTGAAGGGAAGCATCAGTATAAATATGCGATTGATACAGGGATACAAGAAGAGAAACCATTTCTTATTGTAGACCACTGGGCAAAATACAAAGAGACGGATAGTGAAGGCTCTGAAGTGGGTGTGTTGTACGCTGGAGTTACTCCTCCTGACAAGGTGAAAAAAGATGATGGGAAAGACCCTGCTGATGGGGACGATGACCCTATAGGGGATGATGATACAGAAGGAGACGACGATACGGGAGACGATGACGATACGGGTGATGACGATGATACAGAAGGCGATGATGACGATACGGGTGACGACGATGATACAGAAGGCGATGATGACGACGAAATTGACAAGATTGAATAGAAATAAATCAATATCTTGGGATTGTGCCGGATAGATTAAAAAACAGGATGTAACATGGGCTTTTTAACAGGTATTTTAATCGCTGTATTTATCATAGGATTTTTCGCTTATATTATTGGACTTATGTCTATTTATAGAAGTGCTTTTGAGAAAGGAGGCTGGTGGGGTATTGGCCTATTATTTTTACCTGTTATTGGGCCAATCTATATATTAATGGATTTGAAAAATACTTATAAGGCTTTGCTTATTGAACTTGGAGGACTTGTTCTTATGGGAGCCAGTATTTTTTTCAAGCCATTATAATAAAATACTTTTACTTGATAATCATGAGAAGATCACCAATATCTACTTGAGTCCCTTCATCGTGCAGGATTTCTTCTACAATGCCATCGATCTTTGATAGAACATTGTTTTCCATTTTCATGGCTTCTGTGATTAAGAGGCTTTCTCCCGCTTTGACCTCATCATTACGTTCCACATTGATTCTCACGATCTTACCAGGCATGGGTGCCGCAATATGACAGGGATTATCAAGATCAGCTTTCTGATGGGTAACATGTTCAATGTTCGCATGAACATCGTGGACTAAAACCTCCCTGGGATGGCCATTCAGATCAAAATGAATCTTTCGATTCCCCCCATCTTCCAATTTACCAATAGCTTGTAGCTCTACTATCAAGGATTTCCCTCCCTCAATTTCAATAGAAGACTCTTCACCTACGTTCAGGCCATAGAAAAAGGGTTTAGTCGGGATCACCGATACATCCCCATATTCTTGACTATGTTGTATATAGTCAGAAATGACAGACGGATAGAGTATATAGCTGATCACATCCTTTGGACTTGGAGTCATTTTGAACTTATCTGTCATCTCTTTTTTAATGGCTTTAAAATCAACAGCTTTCAGGTGCTTTCCAGGCCGATCAGTGATAGGCTTTTCATCTCCCAGAACAAGCTTTTGAAGCTTTTTGGGGAAACCTCCATAGGGCTGTCCTAGCATACCACTAAAAAAGTCATGGACGGATTGGGGGTAATTGTACTCTTTGGGTTTGGATTTGTAGACATCATTGAAGGTTAAGTTGTTTTTGATTAAAAACATGGCAAAATCGGCTACCATTTTACTGGAGGGTGTGACTTTAATAATATCTCCCAACTCTGTATTGACGCGTTCATACATATCCTTCAATTCTTCCCAGCGATGTCCTAAACCTAATTCCGTAGCCTGACGCTTTAGATTGGAGTACTGCCCACCCGGGATTTCATGGCGGTAAACATCAGCTGTGCCACTTCTTAAACCAGATTCAAAGGGGTAGTAATAATCCCTCGTGATCTCCCAAAAAGCTGAAAGCTTCCTAAGGCTTTCTGAATCGAGGTTAGTGGCTCTTTCACTTCCATTTAACGTGATGACAAAGCTATTGAGATTAGGCTGAGAGGTTAAGCCGCTCATCTGCCCAATCGCCGCATCCACAATGTCAACACCCGCTTCCGTAGCTTTAAGGAGGGTGGAAAGGCCATTCGCACTTGTATCATGGGTATGAAAATGGATGGGTATACCCACTTCCTGCTTTAAGGCACGGATTAACTCATAGGCCGCCAGGGGTTTGCATAGACCAGCCATATCTTTGATGGCCAGGATGTGGGCCCCCATTTTCTCCAGTTCCTTAGCCATTTTGATGTAGTAGTTTAAATCGTACTTGGATCTACTTTTATCTAAAATATCACCCGTATAGCAAATGGCCGGCTCACAGATCTTACCGGTTTTCAGGACGGCTTCCATGGCAAGTTTCATATTCTCGACCCAGTTGAGACTATCAAAGATCCGGAATATGTCAACCCCTGACTCAGCCGATAATTTAATGAATTCTCGAACCACGTTATCAGGGTAATTGGTATATCCCACCGCATTGGATCCTCTCAACAGCATCTGGAAAAGGATATTGGGGATAGCTTCCCTCATGTTAGCTAGACGATCCCATGGGTCTTCCTTCAGAAAACGATAGCAAACGTCAAAAGTGGCACCTCCCCACATTTCGTGGGAAAACATGGCTGGGAGAAGCCTTGCCGTGATATGGGCTATTTTCATAAGATCATAAGTTCGTAAGCGTGTGGCAATAAGAGATTGATGGGCATCCCGGAAAGTCGTGTCAGTAATTAATATGGCCTTCTGTTCAAGTATCCATTTGGATAATCCTTCAGGGCCCAAGCTATCAAACAGGTTTTTACTCCCGCTGGGTAAGGGGAGACGAAAGTCAACGCGGGGGATGGGTGGCTCGAAAAAGCTTACCTCATGACTTGGGTGCTTAACATCCTCTGACCCATTGATGGTCACACCGCCGATGTAGGATAAGAGCTTGGTGGCACGATCTCGTCGATGAGTGATGTTCAGGAGTTCAGGGTGGGATTCGATAAATGAAGTTTTGCACACCCCTTTTAAGAAAACCGGGTGACGTACAAGATTCGCTAAAAACGACAGATTCGTTTTGACCCCTCTAATTCTGAACTCAGCCAGTGAACGATCCATTTTGGCCACCGCCTTTTCAAAGCTGGAGGCAAATGCAATCACTTTCACCAATAATGAGTCGTAATCCAGAGATACACGATGCCCAGGGCCTGTGCAAGCTCCATCCAGCCGGATACCAAATCCTGCCGCGGCACGGTAAGCCGTTATACGACCCGTTTCCGGGAGAAAGTTGTTTGTGGGGTTTTCCGTAGTGATACGGCATTGGATAGCGTAGCCATTTTTCTTGATAGAGCCTTGATTTATGATGGCAATGTCAGGGTGAGAGAGTGGGTGGCCCTCAGCAATACGGATTTGGGCATGGACAAGATCAACCCCAGTAATAACTTCGCTAATGGTGTGCTCCACCTGGAGGCGAGTATTCATCTCTATGAAATAATA
>CAJXGR010000296.1 GCA_913053665.1 uncultured Spirochaetia bacterium | reverse complement strand
TAAAGACGTTGCCTCCTGAGATAGGTAAACTAAAGGCTCTGACTGAGCTTGATTTAAATAAAAACCAACTGAAGACTCTGCCTCCTGAAATAGGGAATCTGAAGGCTTTGACTTCGCTTTGGTTAGAGGGTAACCAACTGAAGACCCTGCCTACTGAGATAGGTTATCTGAAAGCTCTGGCCGGACTTGTCTTGTCCTATAACGAGATAGAGACTCTGCCACCGGAGATAGGGAAGTTGAAGGCTTTGACTGTGCTTACTTTATGGAGTAACCAACTGAAGACTCTGCCCTCTGAGTTAGGGAATCTGGAGGCTTTGACTTTGCTTTGGTTGCAAAATAACCAACTGAAAACTCTGCCTTCTGAGATGGGAAACCTAAAGGCTTTGACTCAACTTATTTTATACAAGAATCAACTGAAGACTCTCCCTCCTGAAGTCGGCAAACTGAAAGCTTTGACTTGCATTGAATTATCTGAAAACCAACTGGAGACCTTGCCGCCTGAGATAGGGAAACTGAAGATTTTGACTCACCTTTTTTTAGGTGAAAACCAACTGAAGATTCTACCTACTGAGATAGGGAATCTGAAGGCTTTAAAAAAGCTTGATTTAAGTGAAAACCCATTGAGTGACAAGGAAAAAAAGAAAATTAAAAAGCTTTTACCCAACTGTAAGATAGACTTCTAAGTTAATAATTTCCCAATAGATTATTCTGGACTAATAAATGACTCCTTTAAAAATACTGATGGTGGCCTCTGAAATGGTCCCATTTGCTAAAACGGGAGGGCTGGCCGATGTGGTCGGCACTCTAGCCATCTATCTCAAGAAATTGGGTCATGACGTGAGAGTCGTGATCCCCAAGTATGGCTCTATTGATTTCTCCAGACATAGAACAAGGGTTTTAGTGGAACCCATGGGCGTTTGGATGGGAGACAAAGAAGAATGGTGCACTGTGATCGAGACCCACATACAGTCTGATATACCCGTCTACTTTGTGGAACACAACGGATTCTTTGATCGATGGGGGCTCTATCACGATGAGGAGATGAATGATTACCTGGATAATCCCAAACGCTTTGGCTTTTTGTCCAGAGCGTCCTTACAGATATGCAAAGACATAAGGTTTTCTCCTGACGTTGTTCATGCCCATGATTGGCAATGTGCATTAGTCCCGGCTTACCTTAAGATCAACGATTCCGATGATCCTTACCTTGGAAACACTGCTTCAGTCCTTACAATACATAATGCCGCTTATCAGGGACATTATCATAAGATCAATTATGACTATCTGGGACTGGGTTTACAGAACTTTACTGAAGACAAGTTTGAGAGTTACGGTCATATTAACCTCTTAAAAGGCGGGATTCACTTTGCTGATCTAGTGAATACGGTGAGTCAGGGGTATGCGGACGAGATCAAGTCGCCCTATGGGGGTGTTGGCATGGCTCCTTATCTGAGTAACAAAGGGGATAGCTTTTTTGGTATACTCAACGGGGTGGACTATGATGTGTGGTCCCCGGGAAAAGATACTTTCATTCCCGTAAATTACTCTCTAAAGGATATGAGTGGGAAAAAGAAATGCAAACAGGTGCTTCAGAGTGTCTTGAAGCTTAAGGAAAGTCCCAGGATACCGGTGATAGGCATAGTGGGTCGGCTGGTGGATCAAAAGGGCTATGACCTGCTGGCTCAGGTGATCCGGAGAATTGTGGATGATATGGCAGTCCAGTTTGCTATACTAGGGTCTGGGGAACTCTCTTTGGAACAATTCTTTGAGGCACTGCCAAAAGAATACTCCGGCACAATAGGCTCCTACATTGGATTTAACAATGTTTTAGCCCATCTTATTGAGGCTGGTTCAGACTTTTTCTTGATGCCTTCTATTTATGAACCCTGTGGATTGAATCAGTTGTATTCATTGAGTTACGGTACGTTACCTATTGTAAGAGCAACGGGTGGCCTGAATGACACTGTGATCAATTATGACGAGAGTACGGGAACGGGAACAGGCTTCAAGTTTTGGGATGCCACAACGGATGCTTTGTACTATACGATAGGTTGGGCGATCAGCACTTATTATGATCGTTATCACCATATAGAAACGATGATACAAAGTGCCATGAGCCAGGATTACTCTTGGGATAAAAGCAGTAAGGAATATGTAAAGGCCTACCACAAAGCTATAGGGAACAAAAACGATAGGTAATTAGCATTAAATGCTGGCTCTTTATGTGTTTCAGGTTGGTGGAGGGGTAGAACAGCGTCTGTCTGTTCAGAAACACGCTTCAATCTAAATATAAGATCACCAACCTGGAATCCATATTGAGCCTTTTTGAATACTCATATTATCAGCCAATATTTATCATTGGCAGTAAATGGAGCTTGACTTTTTTAAAATCTTTAAGCTAGTTTAAGTTATGCCAATCGTACTGAGATATAAGGGTTATCGATTTTTCTTTTTCTCAAATGAAGGAAAACCCCTAAAGCCCTTACATATTCATGTTCGTAAAGATGAAAAAGTAGCCAAGTTTTGGATAGAACCTGAGATAGCTCTTGCTGAAACTTATGCATTTTCTTCAAGTGAATTGAATGGATTGGCGAAAATAATAGAAACGAATAAAACACTAATCGAAAGGAGTTGGAATGAATACTTTGGTGAGTGAGCCTTTAGCTAAGAAAATCAGTTTTGATGAGAGCAATTTTTGGGTGGAACTGGCTGATGGACGAAAGTTAGGAGTTCCTCTCGCTTATTTCCCCCGACTTCTTCATGCCACACAAAAGCAGAGAAGGGAGTACGAAATTAGTGGGGGTGGAACTGGTATTCACTGGAACGAAATTAATGAAGATATTTCTGTAAAAGGCTTACTCTTGGGTATAGGCGATAGAACCCATTTTGAGTCAGACATTAAATAACGTGAGTTGGAAACATAAGGATTTATCTAACAAAAGTTTAGCCTGACAAATTGGCATCTGTCGAGCCAGGAAGCTCGACCTACAGGTGAATGGACTCCCTCTGAAAAGCCTCACTGTTGGACTTCCCAGTCCGACAGTGAGGTAGTCATTACTCAGGTTAATTAGAGGTTATTTTCAGTTTTATCTGTCATTTAGCAGGATTCTAAAGGCATTTGGATAGTCTAAGGATTAAATTAGATGGTATAAGAGTATTCAATGGCTTTAAGAAGCGCTTGAGCCTTATTCAGGCTTTCCAAAAGCTCTAACTCTGGCTTTGAGTCAAAAACTACACCTCCTGCCGTTTGGACATAGGCCGTGTCATTCTTGATAACAGCTGTACGAATTACAATACAACTGTCCATGTCACCATTGAAAGAAAAATAGGCCACTCCCCCACCGTAAAGTCCCCGTTTCACAGGCTCCAACTCTTCTATGATCTCCATCGCCCGTATTTTAGGCGCTCCCGTCAAGGTTCCAGCCGGGAAACAAGAACGAAAAGCATCAAAAGCATCCATCCCATGGGATAATTTACCCTCTACTTCCGAGACAAGATGCATCACATGAGAGTATTTCTCAAAATACATGAGATTACTCTGACCTGCTGTCTCGCTTAGTCTAACAGAACCATAATCACAGACCCGTCCAAGATCATTGCGGCCTAAGTCTACTAACATGATGTGTTCTGCTTTCTCCTTCTCATCAGTGATTAGTTCATGCTCCATCTTGCTTTCCTCTTCCACCGTCCGACCCCTTCGGCGTGTTCCAGCAATAGGACGGACGATGACGTCCCTCCCTTCCTTCTTGACCAGGAGTTCTGGGGAAGAACCAATCACCTCAAGGTCATCAAACTTAAGGTAAAACATATAGGGAGAAGGATTTATCGCCCTCAAGGCTCTGTATATATTGAAATGGTCGATCCCCTTTACTGATAGTTCCAGACGTCGGGAAATCTGTACCTGAAAGATATCTCCCGCAATAATGTATTCCCTGGCTTTCTCAACAGCCTTTTTGAACTCCTCATCCGTGAGGTTTGCTTTCCATTCTGAAGATTTGGGAGCTTGGGATGATGCTTTGCTTTTAAGCGGCTGGTTCAATAGATTCATCATTGACTGAATGGATGAAGTGGCCTGTTTGTAGATGTTTTTAATGTCCTGACTATCACTAGAGTCTTTATGGAAGTGGAGATTATAGACGATTTTCATTTTGTTTTCAACGTGATCAAAAATAATGATGGAGTCCGTAAACATAAAGTAGAGATGGGGGATATTTAGATCATCTTTATTGGTGTCAGGGATTTTCTCAATGTAACGCAGGGAATCATAACTAAAAAAACCGACTGTTCCTCCGTAGAAGGAAGGAAGACCCTCTGGGACATAAGGATTATATTGACTCAATAAGCTTTTGAGATATTCAATGGGATCTTCCGATTCAAAGGATTCATAGTGAAGACCATCTCTTAACAGACTACAGTGTGTGTTTTTAGCCTGAAAGATTAGATATGGATTGGCTCCTATAAAAGAATAGCGGGCTAAACGCTCCCCACCCACTAC
>CAJXGR010000295.1 GCA_913053665.1 uncultured Spirochaetia bacterium | reverse complement strand
GGTAGACGGGGGAAAAAGAAAAGAGGGGTTGGGGGAATTGGCTATAGTCTATGATGGCAGAGACGATAAGTCACAGCGATGAAAACAGATAAAGAGTTTTACAAGTTATTTTCTGCCGCCCCCGACATGCTCTTTGAAATCGTCGGGATAGAAGTGAAATCGACTTATACCATGACGTCCCTCACTCAAAAGGACTTCGAGATTCGGTCCGACGGCTGTCTGGAGCCTGAAATAGATAGTGAGCCTGTTTACTTTGTTGAGTTTCAGGCCTACAAAGATATGGGGATCTATCAACGGCTTTTTAAGGAGGCGGCCTACTACAGCGAGAAACATCCGGAGCGACGAGTCAGAGGGATGATTATATTTACTAAAGAGTCCATCGATCCGAAAATAGAACCTTGGTATGGGCTGACCAAGTCAGTTGAAAAGAGTTTTCAGGTGTTTTATCTGGATGAAATCCTGGATCGATTGGAGAAAGATAAGCCGGATCACCCCTTGGGATTCGTCTTTAAGCCTTATTTAATCGAAGATCAAGATGTTTTGAAAAAGGAATTAAAGGAGTGGTACGGTGTTTTAGAAAGTGGGGACCTGGAAGATGGAATTAAAGATGTTTTTTGCACAACCTTTGTCCGATGGATACAAGAACGGTTTAAAAGTTTAAGCTACAAGGAGATATTCGCCATGTTAGAAAGTCTAACACCCATTGAAGAAACAAAATCCTACAAAGAACTCATTGCAAAAGGTGAAAAAAAAGGAAAGATTGAAGGAAAGATTGAAGGAAAGATTGAAGGGGAGATCACCATGTTGAAGCGTTTATACGCTGAAAAGCTGATTGATAAAAAAGAATATGAAAAAAGGTTTAAACCGTTGCAAGCAAAGCTAGGTAAACAGATAAAAAGTGCCGAGGATCAGGATGAATGAGTCCCTATAATATAAGCCTTAAAAGATACTTAGACAATAACTTAATAATGAGTGAAAAACCGTATCGCTCCGTATTTATATTTTATGTTGACCAATAGGTCCACTTATGACTATTTTTAAATTGGTTTCATTGATTTAATTAATTTGGAGGAAACTATTATGAAGAAGAAAAACCTATTTGTTATGACAGTTTTGACTTTTCTGATGATCTCAATTTCCGGGTTCACAGCAAAGATTATAAGTAGCACCGGAAAAGTAAGCATCCAGAGGGATGGGGACTTTAAGCGTGCTAAAAAGGGAATGAAGTTAAAAGAAGGGGACATCATTGTCACAGGATCACGGTCCTCTCTCCTTTTCCGCCTGAAAGACAATAGTACTATAACAGTCCACGCCCTGTCTATCCTCAAGTTAGACACCCTTCAAGGACTGACGAGCACTCCAGGACAATCGAAGAAGAGGAAAAAGTATAAAGTAAGGCTTAAATTGAAGATCGGTGGGATTCGAGCCAATGTCACTGTCGTGAAGGGACTCAAAAAGAAGTTTCAGGTACAAACACCGAAAGGAACAGCGTCCGTGCGAGGAACCGAGAAATTGGTCCGCTACTCACAGGATAGAGGCGTCCAATTGACCGTAGTGCGAGGGACAGTCCTCCTGGAAACCAATTTGGGAAGCGGTAAGTCCGTTCGGAAGGGAGAAAAATCTGAAAGTAATGAGGTCAATACTCGTTCCCGTTCTGATGAAAAAGCAAAGGGAAACCGTAAAGTCCTGTTGACTAACGCCCAAACTGAAGGTGAAAAAGATCGGGTTATTCTGGATGTCAATTTATCAGACTCTCCAGCATTTGATGCCTTTAACTCATCCAATGTCACCATTGTAACCGATTGTGGCTGTCAATAAGACATTGAGACAGACTTATGGTAGTGAAAACACTGAGTGATAATGCCTGTAGGGGCTTGATTAATCAAGCCCCTACAGGCATTTAGATAAATACGTCACGTATTGGTTTATCATTACCAGATTTATTATATGGATGTGGTTTGGTCAGTAATATCAGAGTAATCATTGGTGTATTCATGGGACTTGTTGTTTGACATGGTGTTGTAGGGGCGATCCGGCGGATCGCCCCTACAACACCACAACAAGAGACTGCGAAGAAATGGGCAGATTTCAACTGTTCTAAAATGAAGCCATTGATTCCAGAAAAAAGACTTGCCAAATCACCCTTTCCAGGAGAATAATTATGGTTAAGAAATTGGGTATCTCATTACCCCTTATAGTTTTATTTATTATGATACTTGTGAGCCCTGTATTCACAGAGGAAGATCCCTTTTTAAAAGAAGAAGAACCTGCTCTTGCAGAGGATTTCACCGTGGACTGGGGTTTACTGTTTGATGTCTATATTTTGGACTCCAACTCGACGACCGAAAACTTCTCTGTGATCAATGACACCCGGTTATACTTCAACTTTATCTTTTCAGAAGACACCTTTCTCTTTATCCGAGGAAGAAATTACTTCCAATGGACTCCTAACACCTCTCCCACACTGGGTCGGGATAAAGTAGAGAATGTCATTGATTTAGAGCAAGCCTTTTTTCAGACGCAAGGAAAAAATGTCCGTTTTGCTATTGGTCGGAAGTATTACCGATTGGGTCTGGGAATCCTCTTCAATAATATTGCGGATGGGTCCAGTATCCTGTTTAAAACAGGTGGATGGTCTGTTGAGGTCCTCGCTAATTACACAGGATTCATTAAGAAGGACTTTGACACATTCAAGCAAAGTATCAATGACTTCAATAACGGGTCAGACAGACTCTTTTTTGGTGCCAAGACAAGTTATAGCTTTGAGTCCAACCAGACCTTCTATATAAGTCTTTTACACCAACGTGACCTTCAAAAGACCAGTGCCCTGAACTTTGATGAGTATCAATCCTTTTATGCCCTTTTGGGATGGGAGAATGAACTGGCTAAAGGCTTCTACTTCATGGGTGAGTTTATCTACGAGTTCGGATCCTCCCCGATAGCTACCACTGGAGTCAGTAATGCCACTGGGACCATCTCGGCTTATGCTCTGGATATGCGTTTTCGATATTATGCAGGTACGAAAGCCAGATTGGCTTTCCTTTTGCAATACGCCCGGGCCTCCGGGGATTCGGACAGAACCAATTCAACACTGGGAAGAGGGAATACCAGCGGGAAAGACACAGGCTTCAAAGCTTTTGGACAGTATTATACAGGCTTTTCCTTTAGACCTTTGTTTTCCAATATCCAGATGATTCGCTTTGCAGCCGATGGAAACCCTCTGTTTTTTTGGAATACCTTTAAGAGATTTTACGGCTCACTCCAGTATACAGCCTATATGAAAACCAATAAAAACGGTGTGACCAGTGATATTGACATCACCAATGATAAACTGTTTATAGGCCAGTCCATTGACTTTTTCGGAAACTGGAGGATCGCCTCAGACCTGTCTTATATATTTAAAATGGGTATCATGTTCAAGGGGTCAGCCTTCGGGACGTCGACACCGATAGGACTCATATTCACAGGCTTTCAGCTTCAGCTTTAAGCTTCTGTAAAATTGCACCCAACTGTAGGGGCGGGGTGACCCCGCCCCTACAGTTGGGTGATCCAAAAATGGAGTAAAAGATAGGGAATGCTCCTGTTTTGGTGGACGCCGTGAGGTGATAAAAAGGGAAAGTAAATGCTTTTACCTAATGCAGAACAGGCTGTTATTGATCCTGCGAAGCTGTGTGAGTATCTGCTTAATTTAGAACACCCTGATGGGTCTAGTAAAGCACGTTTTCTATTACTGGGAGGTTATCTTCTGGACGCTTGGGAACAACTTGAAAAGGATATACGAAGTCAAATCCTTGCACAGGAAGCTATTTCAGGTCACTCGTCCCCCTATGGTGAAAAGTATGAGATCGTTGGACCACTCACAGGTCCAAATGGAGTGACCTTATCGATAAGAACAGTTTGGATTATTCGTCATGAGCAAAATGCCCCCGAATTCATTACTCTTATACCGGAGAAAAAAGTATGAAGTTTAAGTTATTTGAGCGTGTTATACTCAATAAATCCTTCTCAGAGAAAGGTTTATTGAAAGGTGATGTGGGGACCATCGTACACCACTATCCCGGATTTGAGGGAGAACCCGATGGTTATGAACTTGAGTTTTTCAGTGCTGATGGGAATACTGTTGCAGTCGTATCTTTACCAGAAACCCTACTTAGAGCCGCCACAAAAAATGACCGACTTATGGCTCGTGTTGATGCTGGAACCAAAGCTTAGGCGTGATGACTGCCCCTACAGTCAGGTCAATAAGCCCGTCGTTTGAGGAGAAATAGATGCTCCAGTCTAACTGTCTTAGAGGCTAAGAGATATGATTTATGGTTTAAATATCCCTAAAACGTGATGATCCATGTGACAGCCTATGTCCTGATTATCATTTCCCCACTGATAGGCTTTTCTCAGGTAGATAAAAACTATCACAAAAGAATGAAACGTTACTTTAAAGTGAAAGAACCTGCATCGGGCGGGCGATGGTTTCGACTGAAAAAGAAAAAGTATAAACGAC